>JAFGDI010000278.1 GCA_016932145.1 Sedimentisphaerales bacterium | reverse complement strand
TGTTGCAGTTGAAGTAAATATAACAATTATTAACCAGAACTATTGTTATACAACTTAATCTGTTTTTCTTTTGGGCAACACGCCCGCTGCCTGTGCTATTTCTGTGAGTAAAAATAATATATGCAACTGCTGATCTTATATATCGTTCTGACCATAGGTCTCTCATTTTTATGTTCGCTTTTAGAGGCAACTATATTGAGTGTGACTTCGGCCTATATTAATGTTATTAGTCAGAGCAGGCCCCGTAGTGGTAAATTGTTATTCAGACTCAAGAGTAATATTGATAAATCGCTTTCGGCTATTCTTACTCTTAATACTTTTGCCAATACTCTGGGAGCCGCTGGTATTGGTACTATGGCTGGCAAGCTGTTTGATAGTGAAGTAGCTGCGATAATCTCTTTTGGTCTGGCTTTGGCTATTCTTATCTTCTCTGAGATCGTGCCCAAAACCTTAGGGGCGGTTTACTGGCGTAAGGTCGCACCCTGGGCTGCTTATATTATTGCCGGTATGATGTTCGTGTTAGGGCCGATAGTGTTTATGACCAGACTTATAAGCCGGATGATCAATCCCAGCGGCAATGGTCATAATATCGTCTCGCGTGAAGAGATACAGGCCGTTGCCGATATGGGCCATGACCACGGAGCCTTGCATCAGCAGGAAAATAAGATCATCCAGAATCTTTTGTGTCTGCAAACGATAAGGGCTAATGATATTCTCACTCCTCGCAGTGTGGTTTATGCCTTTCAGCAGGATAAAACCATTGCTGATGTTATACGAGACAATAAGCAAGTGCCGTTCAGCAGGATACCTATATATAATGATGACCTTGATGATATTACCGGCTTTGTTCTGAGATATCGCATGGCTCAGGAGTATAACAGTGGTCGCGGCCATCTTACACTCAAGGAGATCGCCCGGGAAATTCACGCCATACCTGATATTGCTAATGTGGCTAATGTGCTAAATGAGCTGATCACTCGCAGAGAGCATATATTTCTGGTTGTCGATGAATACGGTGGTACGGCTGGCATAGTTACAATGGAAGATGTTATCGAAACCCTGCTTGGTGTCGAAATTTTTGACGAGAACCAGCCGGTCAGTGATATGCGCATGCATGCCAAAAGACTCTGGGAAAAGAGGCAGCAGGACCTGAAAATGATAGAAAAAACTATTAGTAAGGGAGAATGTGATGGAAAATAAAAAGCTCGCTGTTGTTGTCCCGGCGTTCAATGAAGGCAATAGCATTGAAAGTACCTTGTCCGGACTGAAAGGCATTGAAAGCCAGCTCAGAGATATCGGTTATACCTTATTGATTTATGTGGTTAACGATGGCTCTTCTGATAATACCGCCGCCCTGGCCCAGAGCTCTGGTGCCGATAAAATAATTACGCATAAGAAAAACAGAGGATTAGGGGCTGCGGTTCGCACTGGATTGCTGGCTACCAGAAAAGACCAGATCGACATAGCCATTAAATTTGATGCCGATTGCCAGCATGACCCGCAGGATATTATCAGGATCATTCAGCCGATTATTAATGATGAGGCTGAAGTTGTTTATGGCAATCGCTTTGAAAAGATAGATTATAATATGCCTCTGGTGCGTAAAGTTGGCAATAAGGTATTTACCAGGCTTATGGCCACGCTCACAGGCTGGCCGCTCAAAGACAGCCAGCCGGGAATATTCGCTGTCGCACGAGATTATCTCGCAGTTTTTCATCTGCCCGGCGACTATAACTATACTCAGCAGGTATTGCTCGATGCCTATCATCAGGGCATGAGATTTGCTCATGTTGATGTTTCCTTTCATAAGAGAAATAGCGGTAAGTCTTTTGTCTCTCTCAAATACCCTGTTAAAGTATTGCCGCAACTGCTTATGGTTATGATCAGTATTAAACCGATGAAGATCTTTATGCCCATAGGACTGGTTTTTATCGCACTGGCAACATTGATTTTCTGCTGGGAGTTTGGTCAGTGGCTTTTTGCCGATGCGATTAAGCCGGTAATGCATGTTAATATGGTGCTAGGCTCAATGCTCTTTGGTATGCAGACGCTCTTTTTTGGAATGCTGGCTGAGCTGATAGTCTTTTTTAATAAGGATAAATAATGGGACATGATCATGATAATCATAAAATAAGAGATGGCTTATTGAGTGGCTATCTGCGTTATGCCAGGCTCAGCCTTGCCACTCGATATGTTATCGGTAGTAAGATACTTGATATTGGTTGTGATCGGGGATACTCGCTGGCTTATCTCAGTGATAATGTGGAATATGTCGGTATTGATAGCTGTCAGGAAGCAGTTCATGCGGCTATGGCTAAATATCCGCAGCATAAGTTTATGGCTATGGTCGCAGATGATGATGCGATTGATGAGCTGCCAACTGAGTTTGATGATATTTTGCTTATTGCAGTTCTGGAACACATGGAAGACTCTACCGTCTTTTTGAGAAAAATTAAAAAACTACTCAAGACCGGCGGACGGGTAATTATTACTTCGCCATCGTCTCGTTCTCATGGCCTTTTGGTATTTCTTGCTAAGATAGGACTGGCTCGTAACGATAAGCATGAGCATGAAGGTAATTATCTGGAGCATAAAGATATAATGAAATTGATTAACAAAGAAGACTATAGTCTGGTGACTCATAAGCTCTTTCAAGGTGGAATGAATCAACTTTGGGTACTGGAAAAAAATTAATAAAACAGGTTGGTTCACTACTGGCAAGGGTTATTGTTCTGGCTGCCTGCCTTATGTATCTGTTGAGTTGTGCCAGAGAGCTTGATGCCGATAATTTTAAGTGGTCATTTCTTGTAAATGTTCTGGCTGGCTCGCTGGCTTATTGGGCCGCTACTTTTATCCTGGCTTTTAACTGGTGTTATATTGTTATGTTGCTCAGTGATAATAAATGTTCCAGGGCTTTTTTTCTTAAGGTTTATTTTGAAAGTGTGCTGGCAAAATATATACCATCAAATGTAATGCATCTGGCCGCTCGTCACTATCAGTTGAAAAAAAACGGGTTTAGTCATCAGACCGCTTTTCTGTCTAATGTGTTGGAGTTGGCTCTGGTTATTATATCTTCGGCTATTATCATTGCCCCGATGTTTTTCAGTAAGAGATTGATTTTGCCTGATGTTATTGTTGATAATAAAAACTGGCTGAGTATGCTCTTAATAGGTGGTACGATATTTTCCGGTTTCGTCTTGGTCTATTACTGCCGCAAGAATGGCAGACTCTCTCATTGGCAAATGCTTGCCCAGGTTATCAGAATAATGTTTTTGTACGGTGTGTTCCTGATATTGTCAGGTATCATTTTCTCTTATATTTCCAGTTGTGTTATTTCTGATTGGTCCTGGGCCAGTTTACCTGTGTTTATGTTTGCCTATGTGTGTGCCTGGTCAATAGGTCTTGTCACACCCGGAGCCCCGGGAGGACTGGGTGTCAGAGAGGTTATGCTTGTCGTATTGCTCAGCGGACACTCAGCAAAGCCTGAGATACTCCTGGCAGCATTATTATTTCGCATGGCCTCTGTTATTGGTGAGCTGCTCGGCTTTGTTTATGCGAGATTTTTGTCGCCGGGCAGTAAAGCCTGTTTGTCTGATTAAGTTTATATTGTGGCGGGGCGAAAGCTAGCTCTTGAAAACAAACCGGCCATTATCCGAAACTATCAGAGCCTTTTGTATAGTAGTAGAGTTATTGGTCTCCAGCACTATATATACCACCTCTTTGCCGTTTTCATTAACCTTTACTGCCATTGGTGGAGAGTAGAACCCTTCTGTGGTTTTGCCGTAAAAGGCTCTGTACCTTTTAATGTATTTCCAGTCATGTTTTTGGTCATCTGTTGAACGCATGAGTATTGGTGCCATTTCTCTTCTGGCCTGTAACACTTTGGCATAGTTTTCTTGGGTAATGCTGATATTCTGCCCATATTTTGGCTTTTCAGTCACATAAAGAAAGAGAGATACAGCAGTAATAAGAATGACAATATTGCCCAGAGATATATTCTTTGTCTTTAATGATATTGTTTTTATGTTCATCTTGCCCCATAAGTAGAATAGGGTGCAAAGAGCCATAATTATTGACATTACATAGCATACTGTATAATAACGAGATATTATTCGTTCCGGCTTGACAAAAGGATATGTTCCAAGTACGGCGTAGGTAAATATCAGATATGCCGGGATGTATATAATTGCCATTTCACGCAGTTTATGGTTCTTAATCATAAGCAGAACGAAAGACAGCAAAATTCCACCATTTAATAGCCAGGCATTTACAGATGGCACATATTTATGATATGCCATGAAATATAACAGGTATTCCTTTAGTGTCTCTGCCTGAGAACGCCATTCCACATGTCCTCTCTGTTCCAGATATTGGGTACGAACTTCCAGATCGCCCTGACCGTTCAATAAACAGCCAAATCGACCGCCGGTAACTGTAGTAATATTCTGGAATACCACACATTCAATAATAAATAAGACCAGAAAGACCAGGCAGAAGATTGCCAGAGGCTTAAATGTCTTGAAATTCCACTTTCCATTATAACTTCCTTTTAATATGACAATAAATATGCCGGGTAAGAAGAAAAAGGCGGTTATTTTTGCTCCGTAAGCACAAAACATCATAATAGAAGATAAGATCAGCAAGAGCCAGCTTTTACGGTCAAGCCAGCAGAACAGGCAATAGATGGCTATAAGAGTGAACATCACGCCTGTGCCTAATGGCATTATCTGGGAGCCGTGATACTGGATCATTGGGTATAGCATGACCGTAACGGCGACGAATAATGCCGGTATTGTTGTTGTGAGTTTTTTGGCAAGCAAAAATGAAAAAACAGTTGTGATTGTAGATGATACTATGGGCCACAGATAATATGAGCCAGGATGAGAGTTAGTTATTTGCTGAGATATCAGCATAGGAATTGATAATGCCCATCTTAACATTCTATGATCCCAAACTCCCGGCGGAGAAAAAGGAGTGCCCTGTTCGATAAGTTCCCGGCATGCACGCCAGATCATATAGGCATCGCCAGTTGAATCAAGATAACCAACTGTCAGGGTTCTCAGGATCAGAGAAACTATCGTGATTATCAGTAGCAATATAGGGGTTGAGCATAATCTCTGAGCAAGGCTGAGACGGTTAACTGCTATATTCTTTTTCGTTTTTATTGACATTGCCACAAGTCCCTAAGGTTTATTTTAAAATAGTATTTTGCTGGTTTAGTATAAACGACTTCTTAAGACCCAGTGATAATATTTATAACAGAGGGTTGCGGAACTAATTTATAGATAAACCATACATGGCCGAATCAGCCATATACAGATGTTGATAATCGACAAAAAAGTCTCATATCAGTATTTTTTTGAGTTTTTCCGTTAAAACCGATGTTATGCCTTGAAAAGGCGGCGTTTCAGGTTTTATTGCTGTTTTTTTGTGAGCAGGTCATGCTGATAGCTGTTGTTCCTGGTCAATATATTGTGCAGCTCTTTCATTCGATAATTTATCGTATGTAGTAAGACACCCAGGAAGGCAAAGCCAAAGGCCAGTAATACCATACAGGCAGCTAATATGGCCGAGGGAACATGGCTGACATAGTGGTTCGGGTCGGTCATATAGTCGCGAATCGGTAATATGCCAACCATTAAGCCCAATATAAAAGTTACCATGCTGGCTATACCGAAAAAGGTCAGGGGCTTATAACCGCAGAACAGGCTAAAGAGTTTCCATAAAACCCGGAAGCCATCGGAAAAAGTATTGAGCTTGCTTACGCTGCCCTGCGGACGCTCCTTATAGGGAACATTGATCTCCACTATTTTCATGTGGAAGTGCAGCATCTGTATGGTCATTTCAGTTTCTATTTCAAAACCCTTGGATACTACCGGTATTTTTTCCACTACCTTGCGATTGAATACGCGATAGCCGCTGAGAATGTCTGTCAGCCGGGCTCCGCCGATCCAGTTTATAAGCATTTTTACCAGATTATTACCCAGTACATGCAGGGGGCGGAACGATTTATCTGTATATTCTGACAGACGGGCACCGATCGCCATATCGGCATGGCCACTACTTACCATTGCCAGCAGCTCATGCACATGGGCGGCCGAATAGGTGTCGTCGCCATCGACCATGATATAATAATCGGCATCAATAGAGCCAAACATCTTTTCTACAACGAAGCCCTTGCCCCGACGCGGCTCACTTATAACTCTGGCACCGTTGTCTATTGCTATCTGGGCCGTCCGATCTGTTG
The DNA here is from genome assembly GCA_016932145.1 of Sedimentisphaerales bacterium. Classification (GTDB taxonomy): domain Bacteria; phylum Planctomycetota; class Phycisphaerae; order Sedimentisphaerales; family SM23-30; genus JAFGDI01. The sequence goes on along the minus strand of JAFGDI010000278.1, from coordinate 1,935 downwards.
AGTTATTATCGAATACATATATTTCGGCGGCTGGCAGTTCCCGGCGGAAATCCTCGATAACTTTGCCGATAGTTTTTTCCTCGTTCAGACAGGGGATCATTACCGCTATTTTATCTTGTTCTGGCATGCATATTATCTCATCTGTTATGTTTTACTGTGGTCGGGCCAGTCAACAGACAGCCACACTATACCAATAGAATGCTATTATAACCGGTTTTTCCAGATTAATAAACTATTCTTAGCCCGGCAATTATTTATCTGAGGCTTGATAATAGTATGGTTTTTTAGCTATAATAATGAGAAGGTTATAAGGTGATATAATGAATAAAAATTATAACTTATTGTTAATAATGAGCTTATTGATATGTTTACTCGCCTCTGGCCATGTGCATTTAATAGCTCAAAACCATAGTCAACCGAGATTAAGTGAGATCATAATGAAAGACTTGTCGGCATTGGAAAAACATGTAATTATTGATAAAGGTACTGAGCCGCCTTTTACCGGCATTTATAATGACCATTTTGCTAAGGGCATTTATTCCTGCCGGCAATGTGGTGCGGCTTTGTTTACCTCTGACAGTAAATTCCCCACCGAGTGCGGCTGGCCCGGATTCGATGATGCTATTGACGATGCAGTCGTTCAGACACTTGACCGCGATGGTATGAGAACCGAAATTACCTGTGCCCGTTGTGGTGGACACCTTGGTCATGTATTTACCGGCGAAAGACTGACACCGAAAAATACCAGACATTGTGTTAATTCAGTCTCGATGGAGTTTATACCTGCCGAAAAGCTCGAAACCGCTGTTTTCGCCTCCGGCTGTTTCTGGGGCGTACAGCATCATCTTAATCAGGTTAAAGGTGTTTACTATAGCACTGTTGGCTACACCGGCGGCAGGGTAGATAACCCCACCTATAAACAGGTATGCAATGAAAATACCGGCCATGCAGAGGCTGTTATGGTCGTTTTTGACCCTAATCAGGTAAGTTTTGAAGTTATTGCTAAGATATATTTCGAGACGCACGACCCAACTCAGGTTGGCGGGCAGGGGCCGGATCTGGGCGATCAGTATCGCAGCGAGATTTTTTACCTTACACCCCAGCAGAAGGCGACTGCGGAAAATCTTATTCAAATATTGAAAGATAAAGGCTATAAGGTGCAGACAAAACTAACCCCGGCCCAGGTGTTCTGGCCCGCCGAAGATTATCATCAGCATTATTATAACAAAACCGGTAAATTACCTTATTGCCATATCTATCAAAAGAAGTTCTGACCAGAAATTGTTTTTATCCTGACAACTCCTTTTGTGATAATGAGTAATACTATTTTTTGCAAACGACTGGAAGGACAATGAACTCGGTTCTTAAAATATTTTGTAACTGTTGGCGGTTATTGTTAAAAGTGAAAAGTAAAAGGTTAAAAGTAAAGGATACTCACTTGTGGCCGAGACTGATCGTAATTTAAAATAGCTTCGCGTCAGCGAAAACCATTACCTTTTACCTTTAACTTTTGACTTTTAACCGTAATCGTGTGAACGATTACAAATATTTTTATGCTTTTTTACAGCGGTTGACTGGTCAACCTGCAAAGTGTGTTGTATAATTTATTGAAGAGCATGGGACTATATCAATAGTCAGCTAAAGTGTTTTTTTATGATGAAAGGCAGGTGATGTTGGGCCGAGTAAAAATTTGATCAGTCAGCAGATTATATGATACGAAGCTGTAGATCAGTCAGATCGATCAGAAAATGCTGATATTCTGAGAGTACCGTTACCGTTATCATTTATTATTATATTATTTCTCAGAGTATTTAAGTTAAAGCTATATAGGTAATGGCTTTATGACTTTTCCGATTGCTTGTGGTTGTTCCCCCGCTTTAGTATCGGTTCTGCTGGCTTCGCCAGAGTTCTTGCCCTGGTCTTTTGAGGGCTTTG
>JAFGDI010000277.1 GCA_016932145.1 Sedimentisphaerales bacterium | reverse complement strand
CAGTTATAAGATACTGATGTATATGTCTTTATAAAATGTTACGCAAACGGATCGATATCATTTTCTTGACTTTTGTATTGAAATCAACTACAATGACCAACCCACTAATTATAGACAATATAGCAGGGCCTGACTGGTATATGTGGGACACATAGAGTTAAGACCTGCTCCCTCCCTGGAGTTCACACACTTGGAAAAACTTAGAAATGTAGCTATTATAGCACATGTTGACCACGGCAAAACATCTTTGGTCGATAAACTTCTCTATCAGTCTGGTAAATTTCGTAATTCTGATCTGGATAAGCTTGCAGGTGGTCAGCATGGTCTGATCATGGATTCAAACCCGCTCGAAAGAGAACGCGGCATTACTATTCTCAGTAAGAATTGTGCTATTAGTTATGCTGATGAAAATGGTGTAGAATATAAGATAAATGTTATTGATACGCCCGGTCACGCCGATTTCGGTGGCGAAGTAGAACGCGTATTAAAGATGGCTGATGGTGTTTTACTGGTCGTTGATGCCTTTGAAGGCCCTATGCCTCAGACTAGATTTGTACTGGGTAAGGCTTTGGAAAACGGGCTTAAACCTATTGTTGTGATCAATAAGGCAGACCGTCCTAATGCTCGTGGTAATGCTGTTGTTGATGAGGTTTTTGACCTGCTCGTTCAGCTTGGTGCTTCTGATGAGGCTCTGGATTTCCCGGTCTTATTTGCTTCTGCTCGAGATGGCTGGTGTTCTTTTACTGCTGATGGTGAGCGGACTGACCTTAAACCGGTTTTTGACATGATCATAAAGAAGATACCATCTCCTAAGGGTAAAATAGATGCACCTTTGCAGATGTTGGTTACTACTTTGGACCATAGCGAATATGTTGGCCGTATTGCAATCGGCAGAGTTTTCAGTGGCGTATTGCGTGAAGGTCAGAATGTTACCGTTATTGATAAGCATGGTGAGCATACTTTGCAGAAAGTATTAAATCTTCACCAGTTTGAGGGGTTGGGTAAAAAGCAGGTTGCCGAAGTTCATGCCGGTGATATCTGTGCGGTTACAGGGCTTGACCCGATTGACATAGGCAATACGATTGCCTGTCCTGATGAGCCTTGTGCTTTGCCGGTTATCTCTGTTGATGAACCTACTATGCATACGATTTTCAGAGTTAATGATGGCCCATTCGTAGGTCGCGAAGGTGATAAAGTTACCAGTCGCCAGATTTGGGACAGGCTTCAGAAAGAGTTGCAGCATAATGTTGCTCTCAGGGTTGAAAAGGGTAATACTACCGATGAGTTCAAGGTTTCAGGCAGAGGGCTTATGCATCTGGGTATTCTTCTGGAGACTATGAGACGCGAAGGATATGAGCTTTGTGTTGGTAAGCCAGAAGTAATTATCCGTGAAGTTGACGGCATCAAGCAAGAGCCTATTGAATCTCTCGTTATCGATTGTCCGGCGGATTGCCAGAGCTCGGTTATGTCTCTTCTGGGTGAACGCAGATGCGAGATGGTTAAGATGGAAGGCAAAGGCTCTGAGGGTTTTGTTCACATGGAATTTATTATTCCTTCTCGCGGACTCTTTGGACTGCATTCGCGTATGATGAATGCTACCCAGGGTAGAGCTATCATGCACCACAGTTTTCTCAGATATGAGCCGTTGCGGGGGACTATTCCGGGGCGGCAGGCGGGTGTTATGATCGCTATGACTGGTGGACAGGTTACGGCTTACGCTCTGGACGGTCTTTACGACCGCGGATTTTTCTTTGTTAAGGTTACTCAGCAGGTATATGAAGGCCAGGTCGTTGGCGAGCATTGTAAAGAGGGTGACATAGTTTGTAATCCGGTTAAACCCAAACAGTTGACTAATATGAGAGCTTCGGGTAAAGATGATGCCGCAAGGGTCAGACCTGCTCGTGAACTTTCTCTGGAAGCTGCTCTGGAGTATATCGAAGAAGATGAACTCGTTGAACTTACTCCTAAATCCATCAGAATTCGCAAGCGAATTCTTAATGAAAGTTTACGCAGACGCAACGAGAGACAAGGTAAGTAGGTTTATTATCATATTTACCGCCTTTGATTATTACTTGATTTTGATAGAATTCCTGATATCATTCTTGTTCTTATCAGGGCTCGCCCCGGCATATAGCAGGCTGAATTTTCAGGTTAGTAGGTAAAACCTGGACCTGTTCTTTATGTCTTGATTGTAAATAATTAAATATTACGGAGTTATAATATGTCAGGTCATTCACATTGGGCTGGTATTAAACATAAAAAAGCTGCAAATGATGCCAAAAGAGGAAAGCTCTGGAGTAAACTTGCCAGACTTATTATTGTTGCCGCTAAAAATGGCGGTGGCGATCCGGGCGCTAATCTTTCCTTGAGATATGCAATTGAAAAGGCCAAAGAAGCAAATATGCCTAAAGATACTATCGAGAAAGCCATCAAGAAGGGCACTGGCGATCTCGAGGGGGTTTCTTTTGAAGAAGTTCTTTACGAGGGCTATGGCCCAGGCGGCGTTGCAATTATGTGTGAAGTGCTTACAGATAACCGCAATCGTACTGCTGGTGAGATCCGTAAGATATTCGATATGAATGGTGGTGCTTTAGGTGCTACTGGCTGTGTCGCCTGGATTTTCTCTAAAAAGGGATTTATCAGTATTAACGGTGCTGGTAAGGACGAAGAAAAGTTAATGGAACTGGCTCTGGAGGCTGGCGCAGAAGATTTCTCTGTTGAAGAGGGCATGTTCGAGATCACTACTGATGCCGAGTCTTTCAGAGATGTTAAACAGGCTCTTATTGATGCCGGGTTTGAGATCGATAATTCTGAAATTTCGCAGGTTCCCAGTAATACTATCGCTGTAGATGAAAATGATGCCCGGAAAATCATGAAGCTCATGGAAAAACTTGAAGACCATGACGATGTTCAAGGTTCTCATGGTAACTTTGATATTTCTGATGAGATTATGGAAAAGCTTCAGTAATAACAATACTGTAAAACATAAAATAAAACAGGCAGTTCAGTTAATGACTGCCTGTTTTTGTTTTTGTATATCATTAAATAATAATAGGTTATGCGAGTGTTTATTGTTGCCGCTGATTTTATTTATAGTTAAACTTCATTTATGGTATAATGTCTGTTTTGGTGACAATCTTTGTAACTTTCATTTAAGCGAGAAATAATATGAAAAGATTTATTGCAATCGCTCTGTTGTTCTTATGTCAGTTTGCTTTTGGTGGTTATGAGGCATATCTCTTCCTTGATGGCCCTAGTGGCCCAATCGAAGGTAGCGTTGAACGCGCAGGTAAAGAAGGGGCTATTCTGGTCGTATCATTTGATAACATTATAACTTCGCCTCGTAACAGTGAAACTGGTATGCCCACTGGCCAAAGGCAGCATATGCCTTTTAAGGTTACTAAATTCTTTGATAAAGCTACGCCCAGACTCTTAGAGGCTTTTGTCAAGAACTGGCCCTTAGAGGCAGAATTGCAGTTCTATACCACTACTCCTGAAGGTCAGGAGTATAATTATTACTCCATATTACTGCACGATGCCTATATTACCAGTATTTGTCAGGGTATGGTCACAAGTGGAAATACGACATTAGAAGGGGAGCATATATCTTTTGCTTATAACCTTATTGAGCAGAATTTTTATGAAGACAAAACTGCCATTAGTATTGAAGCTAAATGGGCCTGGGTACCAGGTTTTTCTCTCAGGGTCAGTGACCTGAATTTTGATGGTACTGTCAATATCCTGGACCTGTCTGTTATGGCCGGCGAATGGATGGCAGGGACCAATTAAGGGTTTACAGCTTCTTTACTTTTACTTTAGCTTGAAATTTAATTAAAAAACGCCCTGCCAGGTTACATATCTGGCAGGGCGTTTATTTATATGTTTTCAGTACTTTTTGCAAAGCAGGTTTTAATCAAGCCAGTTTTCAGCAAATATTGCCAGGTCGAGTATGTCAATTACGCCATCAGCAGGGTTTTGAAGTTCGCAGGCTGGGTTATAGTTTGCGTCACCGACAATAGAGCCCCAGGCCAGGCCCAGCAGGTTAAAATCGTTCAGGGTAACACTGTCGCTGAAATCCAGGTCTGCTTTATTAAAGCTCGACCGCAGTCTGGGGTAGCTACCCGGGCTGGTTATTATCCAGGTATTG
>JAFGDI010000276.1 GCA_016932145.1 Sedimentisphaerales bacterium | reverse complement strand
GTCGCTATTAGGCACAACAGAGCGGTATTGATCATAGGCATGGTCCAGATCATGGGGGAAATACAGTACCCGACCATCTTCCGGACGGACATAAAACATGGCATTATGGGAAGAATTGTCACCGCCATAATTATCACCTGCGCCACAAGCTGTGGCAATAGCAAACGATTCCAGCCAGATATCAACATCTATTAAAGATTCCAGTTCATCATAAAAATCCGGAGAACTAATGCCAAAGCGGCTGCAAAAATACATCAGGCTCTCATAAGCATCCTGACTGCGGTTATTTTTGGCCAGATACAAATTTCGATAAGACTCTTTATCTGCACCCAGGTCATAAACACCCACCCCTACCGGAATATCTGGCAACGGCAGCTTATACCCCTCTGCTGTACCGTTATCAGTAGTAAGAGGGTAATAAACCAGTTCATACTCATACAAATAGCCATCAGAGCCATTTTCAAACTGACTATTAAGAAATTCATCATTCAACCGGGCCAGTTGCAGCTCTGCGGTACTGGTATGTTCTGCCCGTAAAGGCATAACCTTTACAAGGTCACTATATTTACTTACTACCGTACCAGCATGATTCATTGCCTGATTTATCAGCATTTCACGCTGGCCAAAACCCACACCTTCGGAACGATCTATCGCTACTGTTTTATGTACACCTCTGAAAAGGTTATCAGCATTGAACCCTACATTAAAACCAACCTCATTAGCCGGAGTACGATGATGCTGACTGCCCTTCAGGCGAATACCCACATTATAAAAGACTTCAGACTCGTCATATATTACCGTTGCACCAATACGGTCATTACTCATAACATTGATCGGAGTATGCAACCAGCTATCATCTTCAACAGTAGTAAGAATACGCATATTATGCAAGCCGTTAGTAGCTGCCATATTATCTTCCACCCGGAACAATGCCCTGGAATCAGGACCGCCCTGCGGGTACACCGATAAGGCCGCGGCATTATCCACAGCAGCTAAATAGAACTGCACCACACTGCCGGCCATCTGCCCGGGAATTGTCGCCTCATAGCAACAGTCATCAGTCAGAGTCATCGGCATATAGTTCCAGCTCTCGCCGTTGAGTCGCCAGCATAAATTCACGCCGGCTACTCCTGATGGGTCAGATACACATGCTGACACTCTGACATCTTCATCAGTCTGAGGTACAACGGGGAAATGGTTCATACCAGAAAATACCGGGCCGGGATTAGCAATAAAACAGGAATTAACTGCACCGGGCGTGCCATTTGTCTGCGGCCGGGTTATAATACTTGTTTGGGCCAGACGCGTAAAATACAAACGGCTATTAAGCTGATTTGAGCCATTAACCCACCGAGCCCTGAATGTTATCTCATAGGTCTTGCCATTGCTTACACTTCTGCCATTAGCGAGCGTTGTTTCGATGTGATTGTGCATGTGGTCGCTATTACCCGTTGACACCAATCTCAACACATGGTTGCCAGACGCAGTTGGATCAACTATAACTTCAGTATGACGATGATTGCCCAGAAACCGCCAGGACTTTTCGCCGGGAATAGCCTCGAAGTTACCATTCTGCAATAATTGCACAGATTCCCCATCAGGATCCTCAATTACACTAATATCATCAATGAGCAGTTCTCCTGCATCAAGCATACCCAGAACAAAATCACGCCATTGATTGTCAGGGGCTGAAATTGAACTGGCAGAAGCAACCGCACGATATGTATATGTCTGCCATGAACTTTTGCCAAACTCATTACTGGCCAGCCACGATTGAGCGGTATTATTATCAGCATAAGGATTACACAATTCCAGGCTGGCATTAGAACCATCTGCATTATCAGGCCAGGGACTACCATCGAAATATTTAACTTCATCTGCTATATTATCATTATCATCAAGCAAAATCACATTACCAACAGAGTTTTTCAATCTGCCGGTAAAATCTCCTGTAATATCAAGAGCAGGCCATAATGCAGCCAATTCCCCCTGGTCACGAGCTACTACCAGATATTCACCCGGCGCTATATAGGTATTATCGTCAAATTCAAAGCTGATATCGCCGCCTAGTTCCCAACCAGTAAGATTAACCAGACTGTCTCCTCTGTTATACAGTTCTATCCATTCCTCTTCAGATTCAGTGACAGGGATCGCACTGCTTATCTCTTCAGTAATAAGCAACTCAGGCATAATAAGCAGATCTGAACTATTTGCACCATAATTCAAACCATGGATCGCCAGAATATTTCCACCCACTTTCAAGGCACTGATATAAGCCGAAACATCGATCGATTCATAGTCATAAGACTCATGCGAGCTGGTCGCACCACTGGTCCAGACTGGTTCAGAAGGTGCATTTCTCTCGGCTATTTTCATACCATTAAGATAGGCGATAAAACCATCATCATATTTAATATGCAAGGTCATATTATTTACCTGATGATCACTGGTATAATTAAAGGGTATTCTGGCATAAAATGTGGAATTGATCGACTTCATCTGCCCCTGTATATTTGTACCTATATCACCAAGATAATCAGATACATTGTCATAGCCGATACCGGTTGTACCTGAAAGCCAGGCAGAATCATTAAATGGCTCATCGCCGCCAGTCCACTGTGTTCCCAGACTCACCTGTGGCACAATAACCTTTACCGCACAACCCTTCTCAATGAGCTTAGTTATATCATTTACCGCAGGAATACCCGGAATATCACCTTTATGATACATTATCTCATTGATAACTATATCATCACTAATATCAAATACATTCTCCAGTCCTGGAGTTACATTGGCGGGGCTGGCCCATCTGCCTCTGCCTTCATCATTTCTCGCTTGAGCCAAACCGCTGGCCAGAACCGCATCTGCCAGCAGTTCACCTCCTGGCAGATACAAATATAGCTTATCATTTACAATAGGGGAAAAACCCAGCTCTGCCTGGTTCAGGACCAGATAATCACCGGCAGGTAAAACAGTAGCCGGAAATATATATTCTGATGCAGCTATACCATCAAGGCTTATTACAGCACCGGTCAGATCTGCCTGTTCCTGGCCATAGTTTACAATCTCCAGCCAGAAACCGCCATCATTTACAGCACTCAATTCATTAAAGGCAATACTAAGACTATCATCTGCTGCTATTGGCGTTTCAACCACCGAAAGCTCTGTCTGGAAATACAGATCATTAGTACCTCCGGCTGCCTGATGAACCTCAACAGCCAAAACATTATCACCTGCGACTAAAGAGTTGGCAGGAACAACTATCGGGCCAAATTCATTCAGCTCTGTTATTGACATTTGCGCCGGAGTAGAAAATGCAACACTGCCAGCAGGCATATTGTAACGGTATATCTCCTGACCGTTAAGATAAAAAACAGCTCCATCATCTATTATACCATTAAGTTTTAACTCTGCCTGAGTATTATCAACCGGGTCATAGCTGAACTGCTGACGAAAATAGCTGGTCTGAGGGCAACTGGCCAAGGCGGCGTTACTCAATCTCTTTGCAGCCGTACCGGAGAGCCTGACTCTGAGCCCGGCAGGATTTGCCGTCGTACCATCATTTCTATAATTAAATACTAACTGATTATCGCCGGCAACAAAACCGGAATTGATAATATATGGGCCGGCCCAGCTATCATAAAAAGCAGCCGTTATGCCCGTACTTACACCGTTAACCAAAATATCATCAACACCATTATCAGCCGAAATATATGCAATTATCTCTGCACTGTCAGGGTCAAAATCAGTAAGGCTAAAGGTAGTCCTGACCGAGAAATTACCCGCCGGCTGATTATCTGTTCCATTACCACTCCAGCCAATCCACTGCGATAAGCTGTCATTTGCCAGCCATGCCGGGTGGTTAGCCATGGCGATCAGCGATGAACCGCTACTGACAAGCTCATAATGGTTATCATAACTACCAGGAGATAAGGGCAATCCATTATCGCCCATACCGGTACTAAACAATGTCGGTATTTCTTCCCGATCGCCACTGCCGGCATCAAGGCCATAACTGAAACCCGCCTGACCTGTACCGAAATACTGTGTATTATAGCCCGGCAAAGACCACTGCTCACCCAGGTCGCCCCAGATCGAATAGCTCCAAAAGGAACTGACAGTGATCATTTCTGTACGGATCGGGCGCAAATCTATAACCGGAAAATTATCCTGACCGGGCGTACCACCTCTGGCACTACTACTACTCCAGTTCTCGGCATAAATGCTCGCCTGCCCCCTGGCTTTCTTGGCCAAAGTAGCCCCTGAACCATCTGCACCTACCGGCCAGTTATCCTTATCACTATATTCAATATAGTCCATTAACCGACCACTTCCTGATCTCAACTCTACTAATTCACCGCTATTGGATAACTTACCTGTAAAAGGGCCAAATACTGGCGAAATACCACCTAATTCCGATGGCATACTGGCAATAACCAGATAGCTGCCACCTGGCATAAATGTACCTTCCGGAAATGTATAGTCTATTGCTCCGGCTAATGACCAGCCAGAAATATCTATATCGACCGCCATCTGATTATATAGCTCAACCCATTCATTTTCAGACTGGTCAGCAGATGGATTATACATTATCTCATTAAAAACCAGCACGCTGTCAGCCCTGACCAAAGAACAAACACCTGTCAGAGTCAAACCCAATATACAAATGAAATAAAGCAGATAATTTTTTGCAGACATAACAACTCCGTTTTAACCCTGCTGATATTTTAGGGCTGGCAGAGAAAAATTAATATGGATCTTCCATACCCGTTTTAACCCTGAATTACAATTATGCAATCTGGTTAAATCGGATAAACACAACAAACAACCAAAGAATACCGGCAACAAAAGGAAGATTAAGTAAACGAAAATATAAACCAACAGACAACAGCCAGATTACCGGTACTAAAGGACGGGTTACCTGACTATAGCGTAAATAGTAATGTCGAAACTTTATATTTTCCTTTGCCTTTTATGCCGGTAACGAGGTACAGCTACCATTCAGATCTATAATAATAGTAACACAGAAATGCAATAGTGCAAGTCCGGACGGAGTAAAAACCATGATTTACACATTATGCGTAAAGACATATTGCACTATAATAATATCAATTATTAACCCAAACAGGCAATATAACATAAAAACAAAACAATGCACTCAATAACGCCAGACTAATGCAAGAATTAACCATTAAGCGTGAAAACCAAATAAGAATTGTCCATAAATTAGATTTTACAAAAAAAATATTTTTTTTGTGATCTTTCAGAGGCAAAAACACTCATACACCTCAATATCAGCCGTAGATAATCAGAACCTCAGCCAGTCTGGGGCCTTACGCTCAGCAGGCGACTTAACAAAGCGGAGCTTGCACTCTGGTAAGGCATCTATAAAAAAGCGGCCATAAGCCTTTGTCGCCACTCGTGGGTCAAGTATAGCCACTATGCCCTTATCGGAAGCCGAACGCACCAGACGGCCAAAACCCTGCTTGAGCTTCAGTACGGCCTCGGGGATCTGATAGTCCCAGAAAGGGCTGCCGCCACGCTGGGCTATCCGCTCCATTCTGGCCTGTAACAGCGGATGGGTCGGAACGGCAAAGGGCAACTTAAATATAATTACATTACTGAGACTCTCACCCCGGACATCAACCCCCTGCCAGAAACTATCAACACCCAGCAGAACACTGTTAGTATCATAACGGAATCTTTCTAACAAGTCCTGGCTATTTGTGCCGCTGCCCTGGGCCAGCATGGTTATATTTTTACTCTGACAGAACCCCTCTATAGCATTAGCCACTTTATTAAGATGCGAAAAGCTGGTAAAGAGTATAAAAGCCTTACCATGAGTCATAGTCAGATAGCCCTTGATCGCCTCGGTCGCAGCTTCCATGAACTCCGATTCATAATTACCCTTTGGCTCTGGCAAACCAGCTTCGATATAAACCTCAACCTGCTTTTTATAATCAAATGGTGAACCCAGTTGCAAGGTATTGCAATGGTCCAGACCGACACTATTGGTAAAATATCTGAACCCTTCTGGTATGGCATTTTCCTGCTCGATGCCGCTATCGATATACTTTTGTTTTTTACCCGATATGCTTATTGTGGCACTGGTTAGTATAACCGAAGAGATAGGCTTGAACAGAGCTTCTTTTAAAACCGGGCCCAGGTCAAGCGGCGAGGCATGCAAGCTGGCATTGAGATTGCCAAAACGGTTTCGACTGCTTTCAACCCAATACACACATTCAGTTTCAAGGGTCTGTGAGATAAACTGATCTATACCCAGAGAGAAACCCCGGCATTTCTGGGCATAATACATAAATTCCATACGGTCATCATCTTTAGCCGTCTTTTCCGCTATAGTCATCAGGTCAGTTGCCAGAGCCTCCAGCGGATTAGAAAGACAATTCAAAAATACACCCGGCTGCATTACCCGGCTGTTTGAACCGCTCTTACGAGAACTGCTGTCATAAGTCTCTACCTCTTCAAAAAATAACTGACAGGCATTATGGCAATCATCGATTATACTTACTGTATTATTGGTCATCTCACGCGAGAGAATACCACGGCGGGTCTTCTGATTATACAAACGATTGAGCAGATATCTGATCTGATAATTAGATATCTGCAAGCCAAAATGGGCACCGGCTACCTTTTCCACACTATGGGCTTCGTCCAGAATTACGAAGTCATAATCTGGTAACAATTGCCCCTGAGTTAAACGGGCCGCCAGATCAGTAAAGAGCAAAGCATGATTCACTACCAGTATATCAGCATTATATATCTGGCGTCGAGCCTTCTGATAGAAACAGCTCTCGAAGCGGCCGCATTTTCTGCCGGTACATACGCCCGGATCACTGCGAACCAGCTCCCAGACCGCCTTGTCCGGGGCATATTCTATTTCACTGAGACAGCCATCACGGGCTGACAGTGCCCACTGACGCAATTCGTCTAACTGGTCATATTGACTGTCATCATCAAATAACTGACGACCGGCGGCCAGAGCCTTATCCAGACGACGCCAACAGAGATAATTTCCACGACCCTTGACCAATACCGCCTTAAAATTCAAACCTGAGGCCTGTTTCAGAAAGGGAATATCCTTTAAGATCAACTGCTCCTGTAAAGCGATAGTAAAAGTGCTTATTACCACTTTCTTTTTATGATTCTCGTCCAGAAATGGCAATACGCCGGCGGTATAGGCAAAGCTCTTACCCGTTCCTGTGCCGGCCTCTACTACCAGATGTTTTTTATCAGCTATCGCCTGACCAATCGCCGCTACCATGTCAAGCTGCTCCTGACGCTGCTCATAGTTGTCTAATTTACTGGCGATCGGGCCATCAGGGCCAAGCAATTCTATCGGATCTATCATATATCTTTTTTACTCCAGAGGGGTAATTATAACCACTTAACACTCATTTGGCCAATTATTATGACCTTAAAATAACAGACCACAGCAGGAAATTATCATTTTTTCTAACTATTTGACAAAACTCTGGCCACTTTGTATATTTTAGCTTTCAGTTAAAACAGACTTCTCGACTTTTAACGCAACAGGCCTGTAAAATCAGCTCGCAGGCCTTTTCCGTCAGAGGTCGGTAGTCATTTTGGAGATTTATACAAAATGGACGACAGAATAGCAGAACTCGAAGAGTTCCAGAACATTATTAATTATCACTTCAAAGATATCTCTTTATTAGATAAGGCTTTGCGCCACGCATCAGCCGCCGACCGCAGACTTGACAGCAATGAAAGGCTCGAGTTTCTGGGCGATTCCGTCCTTGGGCTTACCATTTGTCAGGAACTATTCGAAAGATTCCCGGAATATCTCGAAGGT
>JAFGDI010000275.1 GCA_016932145.1 Sedimentisphaerales bacterium | reverse complement strand
TATCAAGCAATGATTTATATTGTTAACCTCTTATAATATAAATAGTAATACTGGTAATAAAAAAACTGCCTGGAATCCAAATCGACTACAGGCAGTTTTGATCGACTTTATTCAGCTGATTATTTATTGCTGAGACATTATTTCTCTGGCACTCAAAGCTCGGTCATATAGCTTAACATTATCTATCATGCCATTAAAATAAAGCTTAGTTCCATCACTGCCACCTGATGCTCCTAAAATCATATTCTGACCAGCAACAGAATTTATTGCCTGACTGTTACTGATAAAGGTCTCTTGTTCCATGCCATCAATGTAGAGCTTTATCTCGCTAACATCCGGACTGCCATCATCGTATAATACCGCAGCCAGATGATGCCATTGGCCATCATTTATAGTATTAAGGGAGTGAATATAACCATTATATACGCCTACTCCAAAATACCCACCAGTCTCCATACGGAATACCCACTTCTGCCCCGCTACGCTCTCCCCCCAGCTAACAATAACACCCTGTTGAGTGCCTGATGTTTTCACCCAGGCCATACAGGTACGACTTGCCGTAGAGAGTACCCCCTGGTAGTTACTGCATTCAAGGTAATCATCAACGCCGTCAAGTAGTATCGCACCATCTTCAATGCCACCTGATGATTGCCATTGAGCTCCATTGTTAATCGTAAACGAACGACTATATAACGATTGATCTGAAACAATAACCCCTGCGATTTCGTCAAGATCTAAAGAAACTTGCACATCTCTAAACGAGAGAGCATTAATCTCAGCTGGAGCCAGTTCTCTGGAATACAATCTGACATCATCTATCTTGCCATTGAAAAATGAATTATAGGTACCTGATGTTAGATTCGCCCCTATAAGGAAGTCATTACCTGCTACAGTATTTATCTCTCTGCTATTGCTACATTGAGTATTTTGGCGAGTCCCATCAATATAAACAACAACTTCACTGACGTCCGGACTACCATCATTATACATTACAGCGGCAACATGGTGCCATTGCCCATCATTGACTACCGTATTTGTCTGAATGTAGCCCGCATATACTGCTACAGATACTGTACCATTTGCTTCAGTTCTTAGTATCCATTTCTGGCCATCCTGACTTTCCCCCCAGCTCATTATATAACCGAGCTGATCAGAAGAGGTTTTTATCCAGGCAGCACATGTCCTTCCTGATGTACCGGTAATACCTTTATATCCGGGCACGACTAAATAATCGTCTATACCATCAAAAACGGCAGAACCAGTTCCAAGCTCACCTATAGAATCTTCTGATAATGTTACCCCATTCATGAATATTCCATTATGCTTGCCTGTAATATCTGAAGCATCTGAGTCAAATGACCAGTGACCTTCAATTCCATCGTTATTCGATGCACTTAGCCAATTATAACACAGAGTCTCAATGTCAGTAAGATTTACAGCATTGTCGCCATTAAGGTCCGCTCCCTGACAAGCATTACCTGGCACACAATTGCTAACCAACCATTGTGAAGCTATAGCAGCAAAGTCACCTATACCATTTACGCCGGTATAAGTATCTTGCACATCAATTGTCATAGATACTAATGATGAATTATTCTCTGTGTCAGTTGCCCTGACTTCAAATGAATTATAACCTACATCAGAATCGCCAGGTGTACCACTAAGAGTACCATCTGCTGTAACCTGTAGCCAGAGAGGGCCAGATGCTTTACTATATGTTATGTCACCAGCTATTGACGAAGCTGCACCTGCAATCGTACCTGAATATGGATATGCTTCTAATGCACTTAATCCATAAATTACTGATGAACTGAATACCGGTTTCCAATCATATTCTGCGTAGGGCATGAGGTATTCACCTGGAATTACCTGCTGAGATAGTTCTGGACCACTAAAGGCTACAGCGATATTGTCGCCAATTGCTCCTTCTTTATGCAATGCCATAATATAATATGGCACACCAGCATTCAAAGATATTGCTGCGGACTTCTGAGATGCGTATTTAGTCCACTCTCTTGAACCAGTTGCACCATAAGCATATGCGATTTTTACAGCCTCTGTTGGATCATAGCTGGTACTTAGCCAAAGCTCAGAATAATCATCACTGGCAATCCAGAAAGTGTAGTTACCAGTAGTTGGCGGAACGAGAAAACCGTATATACGAGAGCCATAATTTTCAGCTGCGTTAGATGGCCCCTCAAAAGTTGAAATTATTTCAGTATAATCCGGGTTATCGGGATATCTGGAGTTATTGGTAAGATCTGTTACATAGTTACCAGAAATATTACCCCAGAACTGACGAGTAATTCCACCGCAACCATCACCTGTGGTAAAACGCCATACAGGAGCCTTAGTTACAACTCCGGCAGCGTTGACCTGGTCAATACGCCAGTAGTACTCTTTATGCCTGGAAAGAACTCCCGGGTTAAATGTATTTTCTGCCTGTCGTCCTTTGTATGCATAAGAACTTGTATCTGCATTCAAAACTGAAATAAGGTCAGTACCAAAATATACATCGTTATTTATGGCAGTTATTCCCATAGTCCACATAAGTTCTAACTGAAGCATTGAACCGGTTGAATAATCATAAGGACTAACCACTTCAGGCAGGTCTTTACAGTCATAAAGATCTGCAATACCAGCCTGGTCCTTGGCATAATTAAATATCTGCACTTCATCAATAGCACCAATAAAGCGATCGCCAGCAGGAGCCCCGGCATCTTTACTACCTATGTAGAGCGTATTGCTAGTTGTTGGTACCATGCCGGTGCGAGCCAGAGTGCCTTTGAGCTCCTTATTGTAATATAACTTCATATTGTTACCATCATAAACGGCAACGACATGCACCCAGGTTCCTGTCGCCGGGAATGAAGTAATCTGAAGCTTTGATGAACCTATTTCAAAGATAAATCTGTTATTTTCAGCGAGTATCCGGAACTCGCTGCCATCTCCTCCTTTTTGCAATAATCTGCGATTACCATTCCAGTTTGTCGCGTTTATCCAGGCAGAAATTGTCAACTGATTAATATTCTCTGTAAAACCAGGCACTGCTATGTGATCATCTGTACCATCAAAATTAAGGGCGTTTCCTGATTTGCCAGCAATAGAAGCTGTGTCAAAATCAGTATTAGCCACTACACCATTATGGCCATTGCCCATCGCATCTACCGCCTCAGTTCCAGTTGTCTCATTGAGCGGCCAGTAAGCCAATTTCTGTTTGGGATACACTTCAAGAGTAATAACTCTATTCTCAACTATATTGTGAGTTGAGTCAGTAATCACAATTGTATCTCTGTAAATACCAACTGGCAATGAAGATGTACCGGGAGCAAGATTGATATTAATATCAGCTGTAGCTCCTGCTGCTATTGTGCCATTTGACATTGAAAGTGTGTACCAATCACTCTCACCTTTAGTAGCTGTCCAGTTTAATATTGAGCTGCTATTATTTGTGAGAGTATATGATGATGACACATTGGTCGTACTGGCATGAGCAACCTTAAAGAATGTGCCATGGGTCGGGCTGGCAGTAAAATCAGGCTGAGCCGGCATGACCTGTATCGATGGATCACCATACAAATTATACACAAGGTAGTTCTTATGCCAGAAATTCATCGCCTCTTTAGAATCCCAGAGAGCCTGGCCTATTGTTTTTCTTTCTATTAATCTTTTGGCGTACTGATAGCCCAATCCACCTACAGTTGACGAATTAGTAAAACTTGATTCGCCTACCCAATACCAGCCATTCCGACTGGCTGCAACTGTTCCTATTCCACCTTTTTTCAAAATTGAATATCCCAGATTTGTCGTAGTCTCAGGATGTCCGTTCATACATGAACCCTGCCATACGACACTGGGGTAATTATTATTCAACGATGACACATCGCCAGTTGATATAATATGTGACGCCCCCTGATCCCAGCCATGCGTCTGCCAGATCACCATACCATATATACCCTTACTCCACTGATTAGCGGGGTATGTCTTAGCAAGTGTAAATTCGGGAACTGGAACAACGCCATATTCCTTCTCATATATTCTGTCTGAAGATATAGCTTTAGGTTCTAATAAATTATATTTGATCTGCTCACCCAACTGATAAGCTGGAGTTTTGTCATCCAGTGGCACCATTGGCAATAGAGCTTTTCGACGCCAGGCGGTATCAGTCTGGGTTTCGTAGGTAATCAATTTCTGTAATATACCATCAAGGTCGGATATACTGCCATAATAAGGAATACGACCAGTATAAACCTCGAAATATTTATCTTTAGTATCTTGCTCCTCGCCATAGGATCCATCACCATCAGCATCCCAATTTGATGTTAATTCGCCATAGAAATAGTCAGTCGGATGCGGTGTTTCCTCATTAGTAAGGCACATCTTCATTGGCACGCTACTACTGGTGGTTCGAGGGTCTCCGATCAGTAATACATACAAAATTCCGCCACTGCCATAAGCATTGTTATTGTAATTTGCCTGCAACCATGCGCGAATATTATTTGCAGCAGTATCACCACTGCCAGCACCATATTGACTTTCGGTAATAACATTAACCGTATATTTTGCCTGCTTATGGGCAACAAATGCAGCCAGTTTAGTAGAATTGTTCTTTATGGTGTTAGTTGTTATGATCACATAACCTTTATCTGTCAATGTTGGCGATTTTACAGAAATGTCACTTATGCCGTAATTCTGAGCTGCCTGGTCAAAATTAACAGCCAGAGACTCAAGCCTGTCAATACTTTCGGGGTTATATGTCAAACCACTACTTTTAACAACAGCACCACTTTTTACAACCTTATTATTAACTGTAATATCTGCCTGAACCAGACTTAACAATGTTCCGCTGACAGGATTATATCTATATAAGGGTACAGCAATTTCTGCCAGTTTGTATTCACGCAGTTGACCTATACTCATTATTGTGGCTTCAGTAGCTGGCCAAAAAGCATTAGCGCTATAAATGTCAACATCATACCCATCAACAATATTAGCATTAGCTGGCCAGACTATCTTTTCATTACCATTTTCATCCCAGGTAGCCATAGCCGGCACAGGCCTTACTAACCAGTTCCCTTCAACCGAACCATAGTCTGCCGTCATCTGCACATATACTGTACTAAGATCAGCATCAGGATCCAATAGTATATTAACTATCTGATATGGTATCTCCGGCTGTCCGCTTTGGGCTATAAAACTTTGCTTTTCACCCAGACTAAATACAACTTGACCATTATCAGTACTGAATCCAGTTAAAGTTTCATGCTGAACTTCATTGCTATTAAGTCTTATGTTGAGCACTGGCGCAGAGCTAAGCAAATTGCCACCATCTGCGGCTATTGCCCCATTTGTAAATGTCAATAATAATGACAGTGCTACCAGTAATAGTCTGAATAATTTTCGCATAAAGTCGTTTCCTTTCCTTGGTGCCTTATAGTATTTTTATGCCTGGATTATTAATTATGACCTTGTCATATATTTCAGTTATCAGCTCAGTATTTGCATAAAGTCACTTATAGTAAAAGCAATTTTATGCTTAATTTCTAAGCAAAAACTCAAACACAACCTAAATCATGTTACAATAATCCAATGTAATTAGTTATTTTCAGGTTTGGTCGGGGTAATTTCGTTGGTAAAGTTCGATATTATATTATCAAAATACTCGAATTATTAATCAGCAGGTAAGATCTCTCTTTTCTTTCCTCTTTTGTTCGGCATGCTATACTTTGATTATAACAACCAGCCTGGTAATAACTAAAACAATTTTTATATTTTTTAAAATTATCGGTTATTTTTTCTTTTGAAATTGGTTAAATATCAGGCTCAACATAAAAATCCTATAACTAAGGCAGTTAATAGCTTCACATGTCTTATTTATACTATATGATTACTGGGGTAATTAAATAATTAATGCAGTCAAGAATATTGAGCGAAAGTTTTTTTACAAAATAAGTAAAGAATTCAGATAGTCATGGAAAAGTCAATAATAATTACACTCAAAACATATACACGATGTTTCACGATTCAATAAGTCGTGCCTTACGCTGTCGAACTGAATTCACTAATAAGATACTATCTGCTTCATATAGTTCACTTATGGTAATAACTTTTTCTGTCACCATGCCTGAATCAAGCATGAAATTGCGATAAGTACCTGGCAATAAACCACTTGTTATTGGCGGCGTAAATCTCTGCCCTTTGATTTCAATGACAATATTTGCTATTGTTGACTCAGTGATTTCACCTTTTTGATTAAAAAGTATTATATCGTCTGCTTTAGAGTGAATCTGAGATCTGGCATAGTCATATACCTGACGGTTAGTTGTTTTATGGTATAAAAAAACATTATTACTATCAATTGGCTCTTTGGCTAATACCACTTGAGCCAAAGTGTCTGTCTCCACCTGAGAAAAGCTATATTTTTCTACAGTTATTTTGCCTTTACGATCGCAAAGCAACCGGAGCCGAGTTGGCTCGTTCAGACCGGTAACTGCATTATTAAGCGATACAACGACACGGTTCAGATCGAAGTAAAACCCAAAATAACCGGCACTATCAGCTATTCGCCGGAGATGTTTTTCCCACAAAAAAATGCCTTCCCCTGGCTCAAATAGCATTGTCTCAAGTAGCTGAAAATTTCTATTATTATTTTGGGTTAGAAATGCTGTTTTAAGCCGGGCTTCTTCATATTCACTTGCAATAGAAGAATCCCACACAATACCACCGCCACTGCCATAGCTCGCAACAGCTTGCCGCTTATCTATCAGTACGGTGCGAATTGCAACATTAAATGAGCAATTACCATCAGGCTCAATTAAACCTGCTGCCCCACAATAAACACCTCGAGGAGAAGTCTCCAATTCTGCTATAATTTTCATTGCGGCATGTTTAGGTGCTCCCGTAATTGAAGCGCAAGGAAACAAGCCTGTGAAAATATCACCAATTGATGAATCAGTCTGACACTGTACCGTTGATGTCATTTGCCATAAAGTTGGATATCGAGTCACTGCAAACAAATCGCTGGTAGCTACCGAACCAGGTATGGCAAAATGCCCCAGGTCATTTCGGACCATATCAACGATCATTACATTTTCAGCCTGACATTTAACACTGGTCTTTAATTCATTCCCCAACCTTATATCACTGGCATTATCAAGACCTCTGGGGACTGTACCTTTCATAGGTTTACAAGCTACTACTTTGCCATCTCTGCTAAAAAAAAGCTCCGGCGAAGCTGAACAGACAGCCCAGTTATCAATCTCTATATAGCAACCATAGCATGTTGGCTGATTTGCCATTAGCTGATAGAATAAATGCTCACTATCGCCACTGAAACGACCATTCAACCTGAAAGTGTGATTTACCTGATAGACTTCGCCATCTTTGAGCTTCTTGCGGATAAAATCAATGGAATCTCCGTACCTCCGCTCATCTTCCTGGCAGATCCAGTCGATATCATTGTCTGGAAAATTATGACCTTCTGGTAATTCACGCAAAAGATCAGGCTCATCAAAAATACCGAAAAAGGCAAAGGGCAAATTGGCAATTTCGGGTTTAACCTGCAAGTCCGGGTCAAAAGCCGGTGCAGCTTCATAGCAGACAAAACCGGCAGCATAAAGCCCTTGTGCTTTAGCTGCCTGTTCTGCTCTATTTATCACATCTTTAACTTCTGAAAGCGATTTAGCCTGAAGAATAGTTATCGGCTTACTAAAGACGCACCATCTATTAATTCGCGAATTATATATTATCGCTTTCATAAGTATTATTACAGAATTCAGTCCTTCTTCAGATCGCGACTTATTCTTACCGAACACCACTCCTTACCGCACATCGTACAATGATCGGTCTTGTCTAAACGACGCTCCTGATGCATTCTGGTGGCGGTTTCAGTGTCAATAGCTAAAGCCAGATGAGTTTCCCAGTCGAGGTTAGCCCTTGCTGTACTGAGCTTATCATCCCATTCGCGTGCGTGGGGCAAACCCAGAGCAACATCAGCCGCGTGTGCAGCTATCTTATAAGCGATAACGCCCTGCTTGACATCTTCCAGTCCTGGCAAACCCAGATGCTCACGCGGTGTAACATAACACAAAAACGATGCTCCATGTACCGCTGCTGCTGTTGCCCCAATGGCACTGGTAATATGGTCATAACCCGGAGCAATATCTGTTACCAATGGCCCTAAAACATAGAACGGCGCACCATCACAAAGCTCCTGCTGGATCTTCATATTATGCTCGATCTGGTTATAAGGTACATGACCAGGCCCCTCTACCATTACCTGACAGCCTTTAGCCCAGGCCCTTCTGGTAAGCTCGCCCAATACCTTCAATTCGCCAAACTGTGCTTCATCAGAGGCATCAGCCAGAGCACCAGGCCTTAATCCATCTCCCAGCGAAAAACAGACATCATATTCTCGCATAATATCGCAGATATCATCAAAAATATCATAAAATGGGTTCTGTTTCTGATGGTAGGTCATCCACTTGGCCAATAATGCGCCGCCGCGACTGACAATGCCTGCCAGACGCTTCTTTGCCAGCGGCACATGCTCTCTTAACAGACCGGCGTGAATAGTAAAGAAATCAACTCCTTGCCTGGCCTGCTTTTGCAGCACAGTCAATATGTCATCATAGGTGAGCTCTTCTATTGGTTTCCCGCCCATGATCATTTCATAAAGAGGAACTGTTCCTACTGGTGCCGGGCAATGATCTATCAGATTGCAGCGACAACTGTCAACATCACCACCCGTTGACAGGTCCATTATCGCATCAGCACCAAACTTAAGGGCCATATTCATTTTAGTCAGTTCGCATTCATCATTAGAATCCAGCGGACTGGCACCAATATTGGCATTGATCTTGGTAGATATAGCCCTGCCAATTCCGATTGGTTTGAGATTACTGGCCAAATGAACCTTATTAGCCGGTATTACCAATCTGCCAGCGGCTATCTCACTGCAAATAAGTTCAGGAGAAACATATTCTTTCTCCGCAACGATCTTCATTTCCGGGGTTATTACCCCAGATTTTGCCTGTATAAGCTGTGTCATTATAAGTCCTTATAATTATCATAGTTATCTACAGCCTTGTTTTTTAACAAGACCGGAATTCCTGATTATAATCGAATTATTTGCCGGGGTCAAAAATAAGATAATATTTTTTAGAAATGTTGTTAATAATGCCATACTCCCCCAAACTTAAACCCATAAGATATAGTAACCGTTCACATCCCTGGGAACGCCGAGCCCCAGATCGACAAACGAAACGCATTCTAGGCAAAAAACGGTTGAGTTGAAAGTTGTAACAGTAAATATAATCCTCTATCTGGGTATCGGGCAATCTGTTAGTTTGGCCTGATAATAGCCGAGCTGGGGCTCGGCGTTCCCAGAGAAAAAAAACCGTGTGAACGGTTACAAGATATATTAATGTCAAAGAGACAGTCACTACTATCAGTAATAGCAACTGTCTCTTTTAGCATGATCAATTATTGACTTATATTATATTACTTGTTTCCGGCCTGCTCGCTCAGGGATCTTATCCTGTTGAACCTTTGGCCAAAAATACCACTATTAGCCTTAACAGCCTTTAGTGTATATTCCCATTTATACTGTTTACCCGCCGGGTAACAAAATTCAGGATGCGTGCGTGCACCCCAACTGTTATCACCCCCAACGCCCATCTGGCCCAGGTCAATGTTGACAGTAATAACCTCATCTGGCAGGCCCAGCCCAAAGGGATGGCGAGTATTTTCCAGTTTCTCCTGACTCCAGGGCCAGGCTGACACTTCGATAGTTTCAGATGCAATTGCCATTAGACCATAATCTTTGGCATTAAGCCAGGCACTCCAGCGAACATCGGTTTTATTGCCATAATCCTGCACATCAACATACATATGCTCAGGTGAGCTTACGATCTCATTATAAATGCCTATATTAGCACCGGTATTACGATCATTGTAGTTTTCCCAGGGTCCACGACCATACCAATATGCCTGCACAAATTCGGCTGGCATTTTAAGCTGATGGCCAACTCTGGGGAGTTCAGGCAGCCCCGGATCAGAATTCAGTTCATTTGAAACGGATACATCACCATTAGCATAAACTGAGTATCTGGTCTGCAAGGAAGCCTTACCTTCGATCAGACTATAATCAGTTTCAACCGTAATAGAACCATCTTTTTGCTCCTTCCAGGTCATATTGGTCAGAACTGAATCCGGACCGGCACCCCGCCAGACCTTATGACGCTCAGGCATACCATTACCTCTATCGTTATTGGTAGGCACTCGCCAGAAGTTAGGAGTAAGTTCACCGGCGATCAGGGCCTTGCCCTTGCTCTGATAAACTGACAATCTGCCTGTTGTCTTTGAAAATGCAATATCAAAGTCAGCACCGGCTATATGTAATTTCTGGTCATCTACATGCAGACTAAGAGTTCCACTCTTGTCAGCCATAATAACAGATGGTCTATCAAGATTGACCAGAGGTATCTGCTGCCACGCAACTATATGCCCTTTGGTAGCCCATGCCTGATTGGTATTGAGTATAAAATTCACATTAAGCAAATACTCACCCGCTCCGCCAGTTCTCTTCAAACTATACGGAATAACTATATTCTCAGTATGGCCGGATGGTACTTCCGGACAAATTATAGTACCTTTGTCTATTTCGATCCCGTTTTCCAATAATTGCCACTGAATACTGATATCAGTCAGGTCAATAAAGGTAAACTTATTTGTAATTGCAAAACTCTGGATATTAAGATCAACGGGCTTAATCGCTATATTCTGATACACTTTCCTGATCTCAAAAGCATGTGGATTAGGCTTGCGATCCGGCTGAACAACACCGTTACAACAGAAACTGCGATCATTGGGCTTATCGCCAAAATCGCCGCCATAGGCAAAGAATCTCGTGCCGCTGTTTTCATCGGTCTTCAATAAACCCTGGTCAACCCAATCCCAGATACAACCGCCCTGTAATGCCGGATATTTCTCATACGCGTCCCAATACTTCTGAAAATTACCACCGCTATTACCCATTGTATGGGAATATTCACATTGAATGCCCGGCTTAGTCGGACTATTCTCTGCATATTTTACCATATGCTCGATCGAAGCATACATCGGGCAATAAATATCAGTATTAGCTCCGCCATGGGCCTGCTCATAATGTACCGGCCGGGAATTATCTCTCTGGCGGATCCAGGCAGATGTAAGCTCAAAATTCACTCCATTACCGGCCTCATTGCCCAACGACCAGATAATAACACAAGGATGATTTTTATCTCTTTCTACCATATTAACTGTGCGGTCTAAATGAGCCGGCCCCCAACTGGCATCCTTGGCCAGTGACTCTTTACCGTAACCCATACCGTGAGATTCAATATTAGCTTCATCTATGATATAGAGGCCATACTCATCGCAAAGCTCATACCATTCCGGAACATCAGGATAATGACATGTTCTTACAGTGTTAATATTAAACTGCTTCATCAGCTTAATATCACGGATCATATTCGCTCTGGTCACATAATGGCCGGTATCAGGCTCATGCTCATGGCGATTAACACCCTTAACATAAATTGCTTTACCATTAACCAGTAATTGAGCATTTATTATCTCAACTTCACGAAAACCAAATCGACATGAGCGAATGTCAGTGTTTTTATCTCCGTCATAAAGACTCAAAACAACAGTATATAACTCTGGTGTTTCTGCTGTCCATTTGATTGGATCTTTAATTGCTGTAATCAGCGAATAAGTTATACTATCTCCTGCCGGTATAGTAGTAGCTGAAGGTATAAGAGATATGTCTTTAAGTTTAAGCACTTCACTTTTATCTGGACAATACAAACCAGTATTAAGCTCTGGTGCTGGCACAGGCTCACTTGTATGGTTCACAACCTTAGCCCAAACGCTATAGGCCGCATCAGTATAATTCCGATCAAGGTCACATTTTACCTCGAAGTCGCGTATCTCTACTTTAGGGGCCGCGTAAAGATATACATCACGATAAATACCACTTAAACGCCAGAAGTCCTGATCTTC
>JAFGDI010000274.1 GCA_016932145.1 Sedimentisphaerales bacterium | reverse complement strand
TAAAAATATTCAGTTATAATCGTAATTCAAGTAATTACAGGTAGTTAGTTCTTGTCTCGCAGCTGGTACATACCCAGCGTAAATTCTAACTCCTGATAATACATGATTTTAACCGCAATGCCCTGAAATTCAAGCCAAAAACAAAACTGCCTGGTGAAAATGCGAAAAAGAATCTTGTGACCTGTTCCTTTATGATCAGCAGTTAGTTTTGATATCTTTAACCAGCATTTCCACTGTAGTATTGCCATTGAAATGATTTAATTTCGGGGCAAAGGCTATATCTACGCTTCTGGCATCGATGAGCGTCTTTTCCAGGTCGCCCATTTTGAAGGCTACTGCCCGCATGGCCAGTTCTGGTTTGCCGGGCTCTCTTACCAGCAGGGCCAGATGTTCACCGGCTTTGCCCATCTTTTTAGGCTCACCAATTATCTCCAGGCCACGCAATGCCAGCATAACCCCCGGATTACCTTCGCCAACCGGTTCAAGTCGGCCCAGGTCGGCTACTGCGGCTCTGGTCAGCTCTGGCAAAGTAGTCTCAGTATCAATATTTATGACCACGCTGCCCGTTTCACTGTCACCATGCTCTTTGACATAGTTGTTCATGGCAGCCCGGAAATCGTTGAGTCGTTCTGGTTCTATCTTAACCCCTGCGGCACGAGCATGGCCGCCGAAGCTCACCAGATATTCTTTACAGGTATCCAGAGCCTGATGTATATTGAAATTTTCCGGGCTGCGGGCCGAGCCATGATACATGCCATTTTCGTGGGCACTCAGAACGATGGTCGGTTTATTATACTTTTCCAGCAACCGACCGGCGACAATGCCTATGACTCCCGGATGCCAGTTCTCATCTTCTATTATCAGTACCTTCCACTCATCTTTATGCCAGCCGGCGGCATTAATTCGGGTGCAGGCATCGTCAACGATCTTCTTTTCGATCTTTTGCCGTTCCTTATTCTGCTGGTCCAGATATTCGGCTATCTGCCCGGCCTTGGCCTCACTGGCAGTAGTGAACAGTTCAATTGCCAGACGAGCATGACCCAGCCGACCGGCGGCATTGAGACGCGGAGCCAGCATAAAAGCCACATCGCGACTGGTCAGATTGTCTTTGCAGCCTGATTTTTCCATTAAGGCCCGTATGCCGGGATTAGTGCTGTTGAGCAGGGCGTTTATACCCCAGCTTACCAATACCCTGTTTTCACCCAGCAGGGGCATAACATCACCAATTGTGCCCAGAGCTGCCAGCGAAGTTGCCGAAAGCAGAAATTCACGAAACTCTGGCTTGACCTTACTGCCGCCCGAAAAGGTTTTGGCCAGTGCCCAGGCCAGTTTATATGCTACTCCTGAGCCGCAGAGGCTGTGATTAGGGTAATTACCGCCGGGCAGATTGGGGTGGACTATGGCACAGGCCTGCGGCAGTTCGGCAGGAGGTGTATGATGGTCGGTTATTATAACATCTATGCCCAGCGAATTGGCCAGTGCTACCTGCTCAACTGCGGTTATAGCACAGTCAACAGTTATGAGCAACTGGCAACCATCTTCGGCAAGCTGCCTGACCGCTTCAGAGTGCAGACCGTACCCTTCATCAATGCGGTGCGGTGTGTAAAATTCCACTTCACGGCCGGTAAGTTTAAAGCAGTGCCAGAGTATGGCCGTACCCGTCGTGCCGTCAACATCATAATCGCCGTAAATTACTATCTTCTCATTTTGTTCCAGTGCCTGGCGAATACGCGCTATTGCCGGGGCAATTCCTGCCATCAGTTCTGGCTCATGCAGGGCGTTGAGCTTTGGGGCCAGATAATCACGCGCAGTATCAAGGTCGCTTATACCCCGATTATAGAGCAGTTGGGCGATAAACGGTGCTACACCTACTGCTGCTGCCAGTGATTCCCTGCCCGGCCATTGCGGAGCAATTTTCCAGATAGTCTCAGATTGTATCTTCTTCTTTGCCATATATTAGTAGAAACGCATAATGATGCGTCTGGTAATTTCATTTCAGATTCGTTAGTTTAGTGAGCAGTATCATGCTGCATTTCAACATGTCTGGTAAATATCTTCTGGGTCAGCTCACCGCACTTACCAGTCTCGATCTGATGTTTGCCTATATTGCTT
This sequence comes from Sedimentisphaerales bacterium, assembly GCA_016932145.1. Lineage (GTDB taxonomy): Bacteria > Planctomycetota > Phycisphaerae > Sedimentisphaerales > SM23-30 > JAFGDI01. Next base: position 4,169 of record JAFGDI010000274.1, on the reverse strand, counting down.
ACCGGGACAATGCCAATAGAAGTGCCTGTTAGGAACAGTTCATCGGCTTCCATCAGTTCCGCAGATCCCAGTTCGCATTCCTGGACTGGTATAGCCAATTCGCTGGCTATTTCCAGTACGGTTTTACGCGTAATGCCGGGAATGACCGCGCCTCCTGTGGCCGGTGTGAGCAATCGACCATCCTTCACCATAAAGACATTACTCAGACAGCCGCCGCAGAGATTGCCGCGTACAGAGAAGGCCAATGCTTCGCCATAACCTTCTCTATGGGCCTGTTGCAGCATTGTCAGACGATTAAAATAGTTCAGTGTCTTATGGCCTGCGGTAGGTTCATCATCATTGAAGCGATACATAGTGATTATAACAGGCATAGCAGAAGGGATATTATTGTTTTGTCCCTGATCGCTGCTGGCAGTTATTATTATCGTTCCACAGGCTGATGTCTGTCCCAGATCTCTTATGCTTCCTGGTGTAATAGTGAGTTTCAGGCGGGCGCTTGACCGACTGAGATTATTGGCCTCCAGCAGGCATTCAATGGCAGTGGTCAGTTCCTGTTGTTCGACCTTTACATTCATGCCCAGCCGGCTTACAGAACCGGCGATACGAGATAAATGGTCATTTAACCGAAATACCTTGCCGTTATATGCCCGCATGGTCTCAAATAGTCCTATGCCGTGCAAAACCGAGGTGTCATAAATACTGATAGATGCCTCATTGGCATTTACCAGTGAATTATTAAGATATACAAATTCAGAAGGCTGCAATTAGTTTTCTCCGGTAGTCTTCTTGTTAGTTAAATATTACGCAAAAATCTCAGCCGCCCAATACATTGATCAGGTCGTTATAAGTCACTGAAATGAACAGGCTCAGAATAAGTGCCAGACCGATCCAGTTTACTATTTCCTGAGCTTTGGTCGAAAGAGGTCTGCCCATTATCTTCTCCAAAATCAGCAATACCATCAGACCGCCGTCGAGTATGGGCAAAGGCAGGAAATTAAATACTGCAATACATACGCTAAGCATCGCCATCATATAGACATAATATTCTACTGGTCTGGTAGAAGCTACTGTATAGCTCATTTTCAATATGCCGATCGGGCCGCTGGCTGCCTTCATATTAACATTGCCAGAGAGCATGCCACTTATAGTCATATAGGTCTGAGTAAGGAAACTTTTTGTCGCTGCCATGCCCATAGCTATGCTTTCTCTGGTACTGCTGGCTTTGTATTGAGTCTCCAATGGTTCAAGAGGCAGGTCGGCCAGTTGACCATAGTCTGGTATCCACCCGGCTATATACCAGTCTTTATTATCCGGTACATAGATCGATATATTCTGGTTAACGGCACTGCCTGGTGCCAGATATGAAATCTGCACATCTGACCCTTTATGCTTTTGCAGGGCCAGTAAGATATCTTCAAAATCTGATACCTGACCATCTGCTACTGCCGTTATCTGTGAACCTCGGGGTAAGTTTGCCAGCGAAATATTATCATGACCTTCTATGGCCTGGTTACTCCAGTCAACCGCATTAGAAATTACAGTACCGGTCATTACCCGACTCATGCTAATACCGATACGAGCGGGGGTGGCCTGAGCTTTGAGCAGGTTTACCAGTGAGAATTTCTTCTGCGGTATAATATCTAAAGTGAGCTCAGAACTTGTGCCGTCCTGTTCTTTTCTGATAACTGTAAAAGGAACAGCCTTGCCATTACTGTTATTGCATATTTCGGGCAGGTCGTTAGCGGTAGGCCAGGCCTGACTGCCGGCCCGGGTAATTATATCGCCGCTTTTCAGACCAGCTTTTTCCGCCGGTGAGCCGGGTGCTACCTGCTCAACTATAACCTGCGGTTCCATGCCATATATGCCAGAGACAAAGAATGTCGGCTTGATAACACTACTACTTTCTGTGCCATCTGCTTTCTTTACCTTAATGTTCTGTTCTGTAGGTGCCTGGCCATCTGTATGTTGACGGAACAGTTCCAGAAACTCGCCATAATATTCAAGTGTCTGGCCATTGGCCTCAACAATAACATCACCGGCAGCAAGCCCCATATTCGCCAGCTCATCTATGGCAAATTGCTCTCTGACCTGACCTATCTTCATTGTTACCGGCTGCTCTATGCCCAGCATACGCAGTCCCAGCTTCTCGTCCAGAGCTGGCTCTATGGTAATATCTTCTACGCTGCCATCTTTTCTTTCAACAGTGAAAACAACATTCTCACCTTTGCCCGAAAAAGCACTGGCCAGTTTAAGGTCCATAAAACTCATCATTGGGCTGCTCTGACCATTGATCTTCAAAACTTTATCACCAGGCACAAGCCCGGCTTTGGCCGCCGGGGAGCCGGGGAAGGCAGCACCAACTATCGCCGGGGGTAGAGCAACGCCATTGGCAAAAACCAGCATGAAGGCCAGCGCACCACTGATCAGATTCATGATCACGCCGGCTGATACAACTATGGCTCGTTGCCAGATAGCCTTATTGCCAAAACTGCGAGGGTCGTCAGATACTGCATCTGGCCCTAAGTCTTCCTGCCCCAACATCTTAACAAAACCACCCAATGGCAGCAGACGCAACTGATATTCAGTTTCACCTTCTTTGCCTGCCAATATGGGCAGATTGAACACCAGTTTTGGGTTATTATTATCGTCACAGATTATCGAGGGCATTACTCTCAGACGCAAGCCAATGTTGGTTCGCTTGATACCTGTTATTACCGCTCCCATGCCGATAGCAAATTCTTCGACCTTGATACCAACTGACTTGGCCGCTACAAAATGGCCCAGCTCGTGGATCATTACTACAGCACCAAAGCCAATTATCACCATCAGGATCATAGGCATCTGCACTATGTAGTATATTGCCAGTGCCAATATAGCCAGATTGATTAATGATGAAGTATAATTCTTCCCGGGTTTCTTTTCAGTTTTATCTGTCATGCCGATTCGATATCCTTAGTTTATAATTTACAGCTCAGCTCAACCATACTAATGGCAGGCCCAGAGTTGGTTTCAGGTTACAATATAAATATTATTACGCCTTAATACTGAGATTTGTCCAAACAATTCCCGTTTTTTTATGAAAGAGCGTTGTAATTGGCCGCGACAAAGTTACGAGCCATACTATCCGCCGTCATCAATTCTGATAAGTCAGGATTTTGACAGAAGTTATGTTCTTTTAATGCCATTTCTGTAATCCGTGCAATATCGGTAAAGCCGATCTTTCGCTGGCGGAAGAGATTTACCGCTGCTTCGTTGGCGGCATTCAGCACTGCACCGCAGGTACCGCCCCGGCTGGCAACTTCAAAGCCCAATCGTACCGCCGGAAATTTTTCCATGTCCGGGGCATAAAATGTCAGTGAGCCCAACTGATGTAATTTGAGCTTTTTGGTAGGGCAGGGCAGTCTTTCCGGGTAGGTCAGAGCATACTGGATCGGGAGTTTCATGTCTGGTGGAGACATCTGAGCGATTACTGAACCATCACAAAACTCTACCATAGAATGAATTATAGATTCTGGATGAACCAGAACCTCGATCTTTTCTGCCGGCATATCAAAAAGCCAGCGAGCTTCAATAACCTCCAGGGCCTTATTCATCATTGTGGCCGAATCTATGGTTATCTTTGGCCCCATATTCCAGGTCGGGTGGTTCAGGGCATCTTCCAGAGTAGCATTTTTAATCTGCTCCAGCGAGCTTTTACGAAATGGGCCGCCCGAAGCGGTGACTATTATTTTCTCGACCTCACTGTGATTACCCGAGTGCATGGATTGCAGGATGGCTGAATGTTCACTGTCAATCGGAAGAATGGTAGCACCAGTTTTCTTCGCCAGTGGCATAAGTATGCAGCCGGCAACAACTAATGCCTCTTTGTTGGCTATGGCTACTGTCTTGCCAGCTTCAACTGCTGCCAGCACAGCGGGTAAGCCGGCAGCGCCAACGATGGAAGCTATTACTATGTCGCAATCAGGGTCGGTAGCCAGTTCAACCATGCCTTCAGCACCGGTTATAACCCTGGTGCGTGTATCTTTTAGCTCTTCTTTAAGAACCTGAGCATATTGCTGGTCAGTTATTACTACTTTTTCCAGATTGAACTGACGGGCCTGACGGGCAATATCTTGCCATCTGCTATGACCGCTGACACTAATAACCTCAAATCGGTCAGAAAGATGCTC
>JAFGDI010000273.1 GCA_016932145.1 Sedimentisphaerales bacterium | reverse complement strand
GTTCACGGTGTTAATTTTGACATCAATAGTTTTGTTAGTCAAATCGCGTAGAAATAAGAAATAAGCTCATGAGTTCGCTTCGCTCACAACTGATTTAAATTTAAAACAGTCTGCCCGGAGGGCAATCCTGAGCCCCGAAGCAAGTTCGGGATTTCGGATTACCTCAACTTGTTTCTTATTTCTTGTTACTAAACAATTTAGTTGATAGTTGACTTTGCAATTTAAGTAAGTATTGTGAACGCTTATACTTTATGCTGTGTTTCCCCTTGCGAATTTAATGATATATTTTCCCCGCCGAGAAAGGCAGATAATATGACAGGTATAACATTTCTGGTTATCTTCTTATTGCTCATGATACTCATGGCAGTAATACCGCAAATTTTGCAGAGATTTCATATACCGACAATAGTTTCCATGATGCTGATCGGCATAGCGATAGGTCCTAATGCTCTGGATCTGATAAGGGTGTTGAATCATATGCTGGGTCGAGGTTATCCTACTGAGCAGATATATGTTGTGCTGGAAGCGATGGGCCTGCTGGGGTTGCTTTTTCTGATGGTGCTGGCGGGTATGGAGGTAAATCTGCGCATATTATTGAGTGAGAAAAAAGCGGTCATCTGGCTGAGTGTTCTTACATTTGCCCTGCCAGCTCTGGCTGGTTATATGGTCTATGGTTTCTTTGAGCCGGGCGATAAGCTGGGCAAATGGGTTTATGCCTCATTGTTTGCCTCGCATTCTGTTGGTATAGTTTTCCCGGTAATGCGGGAGCTTAATGCGGTTCGCACTCGCTTTGGAGTGGCGGTTCTGGCGTCAACGGTTATTACCGATATTGCCAGTCTGATCTTACTGGCGATCTGCATCCAGTTCAAACGACATGAAATAGTAGGCGAGGTAAGCGGCAGTATTTCCATTTTTGACCATATTAACCCTGGGCTTCTGGGTGCGTGGTTCCCGATCCTGTTTGTTTCTGTTATAGTCATCTATATCCTTCTATCTATGCGATTTATTCCTATTGCTGCCGACCGGATATTAGGGCGGTTCCACCCCAAAGACGATGCCCGGATAACATCATTTTTAGCCGGCGTATTGGTGGTTGTCTTTATTGGTGAGCTGATAGGAGTGAGCTTGATAGTAGGTGCTTTTATCGCCGGCATGGCCCTGACCAATGTTAAGGCCTTTCATGATGATAACCGTATATTGCATAAGAAAGTTGAAAGTATTGGTTATGGCTTTATTATCCCGTTTTTATTTTTGACCATAGGTATGAAAACAGACCTGCGCATTATATTTGCCGCCTGGGAGAGTGCCCTGATAATGTCTGCTACTTTGTTTTGTCTGGTGGTAAGCAAGGTATTTTCTGGCTGGCTGGCAATGCGATTTTCCGGGTTTAATAATATGAAAGGCATTTGTGCCGGTCTTATGACGGTACCGCAGTTGACTGCCACTCTGGCAGCGGCAGCAGTGGCGCTTCAGTTAACCATGATCACTCCGGAATTTTTTAATGCCATAGTATTTCTTTCAATAGCCACAACTATACCGGTTCCGTCGATAGTAAAGCTCCTGATAGTGAAAAACAATATTACTTTTGACTCAGTTGAGGACTGTGTGTCAGCGGCAATAGAAATGCCAGAAGACAATCTTATCTGAGAGCCGGAGATGCGGCAGGCATACTATACTGCAAGTGAGAAGGGTGGAAAAAGTTATAAAAACAGTTATCTTTACCGTTTTTTCTTTTTTCGGGCTTGTATCTGGGTTAGAATGGGAATCTTGTGGCCTCATTTGGGGCTATCGGCAGAAAGACTATCATGATAAGCATTTGTAATATAACTAAGACATTTTATCATAGCGGCGGGCGGGAAGTGCCTGCGGTGCGTGGAGTATCATTTGAAACGGCTCCGGGCGAGATATTCGGCCTGCTTGGCCCTAATGGTGCCGGGAAAACCACACTGTTGCGTATTTTGGCGGGTATAATAGCTCCAGATAGCGGCTCGTGTATAGTTGATGGACTTGACAGTCGGGAATATCCTGAAGCGATCCGGTCCCGGATCGGGTTTTTATCTGGTAATACCAGATTGTATAAGCGGATGACGGCTCGTGAGGTGCTCTTTTATTTTGGCCGGCTTAACAATATGCCCGATGAACTGATAGAAAAGCGGATTGGGCAGGTAAGTGAAATACTGGATATGGACAGTTTTTTAGATCGTCGTTGCGAGAGCTTTTCGACTGGTCAGATGCAGCGTGCGGGAATAGCCCGTGTTATTATTCATGACCCGAAAATACTTATTCTCGATGAGCCGACACTGGGGCTGGATATTATGTCCAGTCAGGCGATCCTGGACTTTATCAGAAATGCCCGTCAGCAGGGGCGGACGGTGATATTTTCTACTCATTATATGACCGAGGCGGAGATGCTCTGTGATCGGATCGGCCTGATCAATAATGGTGAGTTACTGACAATAGGAACCCGGCAGGCATTATACCAGCAGACAGGTAAAGATAATCTTCAGGAAGCGTTTTTGAGCCTGATTAAGTGAGTTTGCCGTTTGTCCGGTGTGTTATTTAGGCTTTGAATAAAGAATTATGATTAAAACAAGTATTTTTATGGTAATAGTGCTTTTATCCAGCAATGTTTTGGCAGCAGGGCAGAGTAGTAATCTTGATAAGTTTTTCTTTTCCGGCGGTTGGCTGATGTGGCCGCTGTTAGGGTTAAGTGTAATTACGATTCATCTGATAATTCAGTATTTGTTTCAGGTGCGTGCCAATATATTTTATGACAGGCAAATTTCAGTCCAGATAGCAGAGCATTTGCAGCATGGTCGTATTATGGCCTGTCAGGAGTTATTGAAGAATAACAAGAGTATATTGGGGCGAATGATGCTTGTGGCCCTGACTGAGAGGGAGCGAGGTTATGCGGCCATGGAAAATGCAATGCTTGAGATAATGGAAGAAGACAGGAGTGAGTTCTTTCGTAAGCTGGAATGGCTCAATATAATTGGCAATATAGCCCCCATGATCGGTCTGTTTGGTACGGTTTGGGGTATGATCATGGCTTTCAGTGCGATAGTAGATGCCGGCGGCCGCCCCCAGCCCGTTGACCTGGCGGCTGGTATTTCCAATGCCCTGGTAACAACATTGTGGGGTATGGCAGTGGCGATCCCGGCATTGTCAGGCAGCGGCTATTTGTCTAACCGCTTTGAGGCCCTTACAGCCCGAACAGCGGTTATGGCAGAAGAACTACTGGCTAAAGTGCCGGTACAGTCTTGAAAGCGTTTTGACTTATATCAGAGGTTCAACGCAACGGGAATATAGTAACACAGGTCGGCGTATGGTAATATGTAAAGGCAGGCAGTGAAATTGCTGCGCATAGTCAGCAAGTGCGACTTATCTGCCGACAAATGTTAACCCCACAGTGGCCAGAGCGGCTATTGCCTTACCCTCACCAATCGGGCCGAGCTTTTCGTTGGTTTTGGCTTTTACACAAACTGAATCAATATCGAGGCCAAGCATACTGGCAAGGTTTTTTCGCAT
>JAFGDI010000272.1 GCA_016932145.1 Sedimentisphaerales bacterium | reverse complement strand
TATGAACGCGGCCAGCAAAACGCTCAATCGGTAGTAGTTGGCTACGATATGCGTACTCACAGCCCATCTTTGGTAAAGGCCCTTATGGACGGCATGACCGGCTCAGGTGCCAATGTCATTAATATAGGTATGATCGATACCCCGCAAATCTACTTTGCTATCAATCACCTGGGAACCTGCGGCGGCGTGCAGACTACCGCCAGCCATAACTCAGCTCCATATAATGGTTTCAAAATAAGCGGCATAAAGGCCCGTCCGATCGGTTCTGATACCGGACTAAAAGAAATTCAGCATATTGCCAGCTCTCTGAGACATACTGCTTCTGCCGGGCAGGGCAAGATAACTGAAATGGACCTCTATGAGCCTTATAAAGCACATGTACTCCAGTTCCTTACCAGCGACCTCAAGAAAGTCAAGATCGTCGTTGATTGCTCAAACGGCATGGCCGGCAAGTCTGTGCCTAAAATTTTTGGCGACCTCGATATTGACCTTGTACTGCTCAATACCGAAACTAACGGCACATTCAACCACGACCCTAACCCATTGGTAGAAGCTAACTTAAAGGAACTTAAAGCTGCGATCAAAGAACATAATGCCGATGTGGGTGTATGTTTCGATGGCGACGCTGACCGCCTGGTTGTTGTCGATGAAAAGGGCAATACGATCGGCTGCGACATATTCACCGCTCTGCTGGCAGAATATTTCCTTAAAACCAACCCCGGCTCTGCCATAGTCTATGACCTGCGCAGCAGTTGGGCACTAAAAGAGACTATTACCCGCTGTGGTGGTGTGCCCAGACGCGAAAGAGTCGGTCATTCGTTCATGAAAAAGACACTCAAAGACTCGAAAGCTGTCTTTGGCGGTGAGCTAAGCGGTCATTTCTACTATCGCGATAACTTCTTTGCTGATAGCGGCATGATTACTCTGGTTCACCTGCTGAATGTTATCTCTATGAATAACAAGCCGATAAGTGAGCTTTTTGCTCCCTATAAGGTTTATCATACCAGTGGCGAAGTTAATTTTGAAGTTGAAGACAAAGATGGCACAATGAAGAAGCTGGAAGCTAAATACGGCAAAGGCGACTGGCTTGACGGCGTAACGGTTGAATGCGGCGACTGGTGGTTCAATTGCCGGGCCAGTAATACCGAGCCCCTGCTGAGACTCAATGTCGAGGCCAAATCCGCTGCACTGCTCCAGGAAAAGTTCGGTGAGATAAAGGCCATGCTGGGCGAGCCGGTTAATCACTGATCAGCCTGATATCTGATAATAACTAAAAAACCATAAAGCCATTAACAATAAGTACGGTATATTACTGCCGGTTTTATTGACAAAGGGCTTTGTGGTTTTTTCTTTTTAAACGATTACTGGCATTAAAAATGCTCCTGAAGACCAATATTGACTCACTGACGACCCCTGCCGGAAAAAATAAATATAACCGGGAAGGTTTTGTTAAGTTATCACCTTGAAATTTACGATAAAGTAAGGTATTAATAACTGTAACTTTTTACTTGGTAAAAAGATAAAATGCAAACGGGCTGTTTCTTTCTGTTGTATCGACAGTATGGTATATAGCTCGTAGTATTCTATACTATATTAATATGTTTCATAACTCTTAAAAACAGGTTTTTTAACCAGGAGATATATTTATGTTAAGAACGATTAAAGCATTTCTGGCTCTCAGCGTTGCGGCCTTTGTCTCTGCCGGCTGCCAGAGCAATAAGCCAATGCCCATTGAAGCCAACTTCCGCCAGATAACCGTTGGCCAGAATACCAGTGATGAGATCCTCAATATCTTTTCTCAGGAAAAGGTATTACAAACCACCGATAAAATCTCTCTGCTGAACAACAAAGGCAAATTCCATCGCGAAGCAGCTATAGCCACTATTGACCCAACCAGCTCACTTTTGAACCGGTATGTCTATATGAGCCGCACAAAAGACTTCAATGATGTGAAACTACGCATAGTAGTAGAAGCCAGAGTGCCTCAGAATATCATGCTCAACCCTTATGAGAGTAATGCCCAGCGAGATATGGCTATTTTACGCTTCTGCCATGAATCACTCAGAAATGACACAAAAGCATTTTCTCAGGAGCAGGAGACCACCGACCTGATGAATCTGGCGTCTATGGTACTGGGCCTTGGTATTGCCAAACTGGAAGCCGCACCCCGAGACATAACTGATATCACTACTGAAAAGGGCTTTACCTACATACATACTACCGCCGGTGAGTGTAAAATACGCCTGGAACAGCATGACAATAGCGACATATTCACTATGAGCGTGCATACCCGGGGTGCTTTCGACTGGCTGGTAAAATGGTAAGACCAAAAAAACCTTAAAAATATGAATATTTTTTTGCTAAGCGGGTATCAAACCCGCTTTTTTATTTATTTTCAGTATTAAAAATAGCTTTTTTTCTAAAATAATGGTAAATTAGTAAAGTTTTAGAAATTTGCGAGCCGATAACTCGTATTGAATGCTGATAATAGCAGTAGAAAATGTGTTTTCATCTGTTGTCAGCATACTGTGCGATCTTAGCGGAGCTAAGCTGTAACAGTAAAAATCAAAGGATTGATCAATGGTTCCCAGGGATATGGGGACAAATGCTGAGTTGCTTTTGCAAAGCTCTTAGCCGTATTACAGGCCGCCTGCTCTCTCATAGCAGGCATACAAGTTCTCATTAAACCTGAAGCAACAGCTCAGGCGAGAATGCTGCGGTCTGGTCAATTCCCTCTGTTTGTTTTGTTACCTTGAAATATAACCCCGGTTTGATTTCATCTGGGGTAAAATGTTATCGGACCAGACCCGGAAGTCTGCTCCGAAAAGTTGTAATGTATTTTGGCCTCTGTTATTTATTGTTGAGAGGTGTATTTATGCGGTGTTTATCTGTAATAAACCAAAAAGGCGGATGTGGTAAGACAACAGTATCGATGAACCTGGCAGCCTGCCTGGCCAGCCTGGGCCACAGAACTCTGCTGATCGATATGGACCCTCAGACTCACTGTGCCGTGGGACTGGCTGTTCCTGAAGATCAGGTCGAACAGAACATATATGATGTGCTTATATCAGTTAATTCTGATAAGCCTGTCACTCTGAAAAACATCAACTGGCAAATAGCGCATAACTTTGACCTGGCACCAGCAGGAATAGAGCTGGCCGCTCTGGAACCTCAGCTTAATCAGACCGAAGGACGCGAAGACCTGCTCAAAAGCGTATTGGCCCGCGATGCCTATGAATATGATTATATAGTTATTGACTGCCCGCCCGGCGTTGGTATCCTTACTTTCAACGCTCTGAGAGCTTCTGATGAAGTGGTTATTCCCGTTGAAACTGGATATTTCGCTATGCACGGACTGCAAAAGCAGCTTGAAACTCTTGAAGTGCTCAGGAAACAATGCCATCAGGACATTACCGTTAAAGTTCTGGCCAGTATGTATGATGTTCGCACTAAACTCGCTCGCGAAATACTCAATGAACTGCGCCGTAACTATTCTGATATAATGTTCAATACCATTATCAATTTCAATACCAAACTCAAAGAGGCGGCCAGCTTCGGTCAGCCTATTACTGAATATGACCCTAATAGCAAAGGCATGAAAGATTTTGTCTCTCTGGCAAATGAGATCGTGCAAAATGCTAATCTGGCCAAGGATAACTTCAAACCGGCAGTTGAAACTGTCGAAAAAGCTCTGCGTAAGATCAGCAAATCTGCTGATGAACTGCTGGCCGAATCTGAACTGCTCATCGGCGCTTCACCGGCGATCAGTAAGAACAATCATGAGCCGGTACTTACCAAAGATGTTCAACAGAAGATCGCCGATTTCTATGGTATCAAGCAGGAAGGCTCAAATGTAACCTTCGTGGCTATGTACCCACATGCTAAAAATGTTCAGATCGCAGGTGAGTTTAATGGCTGGAAACCAGAAGATACTCCGCTGGAAAAAAGCCCGGATGGACGCTGGTTCACCAGACTTCAGCTTGATTCCGGACGCTATCAGTATCGCTATGTAGTTGATGGTCGCTGGCAGCAAGACCCATATAACGCCAGTGCAATTGCCAATGAGTTTGGCGAAATGAACTCAGTTCTGGAAATGGTGTAATTTACCCCATAACGATTCATCAGCCGTAGATGTTTATGTGTTCGTTACTATAAGATTTCGCCTTTGGCGAGGTTATTTCAAGCAGGCTTTGCCTGCAATAAAAATCAGATAGTTTCGAGCGGAGCGAGAATCGTGAGCTTGTTACTTATTACTTGTTACTAAACAATTTAGTTCACAGTTAACTCTGCAATCTATGTAAACACTGTGAAAAGTTACATATAATAAAACTATAATAAAAACAGATAACCTTGCGTCTCTAAAGACACAGGGTATTTCTGTTTATTACAAGGCCGTATATTTCAGTGATAACCAATGCGTTATCGGGTGTTCAAGGATGAACACTGGGGGCAAATAATGGACGAAAACAAAAGCGAAAGAGCAAAAAGAGGTATTGAGTCAATAGCTCATCTGTTCCTTTCACAACTTAATGACCAGTCACAGGGCGACAAACCAGCCGCCAGTCGGCCTGTTCGTCAGGCGCCCTCACCACAAGAGACCTCAGAACCACAGATCGTAAAGCCTGAACCAGAAATAATATCTGCCTCTAATCTCTACGACAATTTGGAATTTACACCGGAAGATAACTCTGACCTCGATAATAGCCTGGCAGGCGAGATCGTACTGGCCTATCATTTACGCGACCCTTATGCCAGGGTCCGCGACTATGCCAGATATCAGGCCCAGCATGACCAGCGGATTATGCTTGTCAGTATTGACCAGTATGAACTGAGCCTGCAAGAGATATTTGATAACGATACTATCGCCGAGCCGGAAATAATAGCTGAAACCGAAGGACCGGCCAGCGAACTTATACCCCTTATAAATGAAAGGGGTGAAAATTATGATATTATCATTCTCAATATAGACCCATCTTTTGCCGGTCGTATAAATGAGATTATCAGCCGGGCTGATTGCGTTACCATAATCTCTGACACTACCGGCGATGGCATTGTCCGGGCATACCAAACGCTGAAATCAGTTATCAACGATATAGAAGATGACCAGGATATACAACTTTTTATCTGCGACGCTGAAAATACGGAACAGGCAGACAGGGCTTTCTATAAGTTTTCTGAAACGGCCCGCAAATTCATTAACCGGGTAATCGTACCGGCAGGTACAATTCTGGCCAACCATGAAAATGAGGCCAGACCGCTGGATGATAATGGCCTTACCGAAAGTGAAGCCCTGGCTCTTAACCTGGCTGATGCCGGTCTCGATACAGAGGCAGAACAGCCAGAACCACAATCTATCAGCGATAGCAATTGCTTTGTCTGTCAGAGCGACACTTATTCAATCGCCAGCGAGCCGATAAAGTCAGATGAAGAACCAGCAGAAAACAAATCGCCGGCTATTTTCAACTGCAATTATAAACCATCTTGCTCCGGAATCAGAGCAAATGAACCAGAAATAAGAGAAAATAACGCGTTTAACTATCTCAACTATGTTAAATCACTCGAAAACGAAAATAAAAGTGATAAATATCGCGAGCTGGTCATTGTTCGTCCGGAATCCAGGCCGCAAGCCGGGCCGACACAGCTTAATCCGCTCGCTTTAAACTGCTCGGTTAGCAGTGACAGCGACATCTGCTCGGCCGTTTCACTCAATTTCGCCTCGCTCACCGGCTCTGACAGTATCATTCCCCTGGAACATCGGCCTTTTAATGAACTGTTTACCAATGCCAGATTACTTGCCACACCCAGCGGGGCGATAATTGTTTTGCTCTGCTGCCTCTACCAGCAGAGAGACATAAACATATTGATAGATGAGATCGGCAACTGGTTTGATGATAACAGTGGCGTATTGGCCACGCGTTATCGCCATCTGAGTTTGAAAACAGATTCTCCTGCCCATCTGGCAATAATCTCCGGCGTAAATCACGCCGACCTCTACGACCAGGCCCTGCTAGCCGCCGACGAACAGGATCTTACCTGCAAAGTATGGCAACTAACCAGTTTCACTCTGGCTGGCAAACAATACATAGCCTTGAGCTGACATATCATAAAGACTTGCTCTGAAATAAGTTAAAACAAAATACCCAGTCTCAAGTCCTAATCAATATCAGGGTATAATTTTTTCACCGCTATTTATATTGAACATATCTTTATTTCCTGTTGTAATAAGTGGGGCCTTGAGGCGACTTTATAATTGAGCAGACCAATAGCAGCTCAGGCCACTATTATTAAATAACAGATACCACAATTAAGGTGAAATATGATAAGCAGACTAATATTAATTACCTCTCTTTCCCTGGCCTCTGGCTTATTTGGACAGGAGCCAAATGACTCAACTGCGGCTAACGCAAATGTCACGCCGGTCATCTGCAATACTGCCTCTGAACATGACACTGAAATAGTTGCTTTACTTGACAAAATCGAAAAGGCCTGTCTGCAACTCAAGTCATATCAGGCAGATATGAAATATGACATTATACAGTCACTCATCGATTCGCAATCTGTCAGAACAGGAAAATTATACTATAAGGTTGATGACAACTCTATTTTGGCACGGATCCATTTCCAGGACCTTACCGAAATAGACCTTATGGACACAGAGAGCCAGACCAAACCGATAATATTTGATGAGGACTATTATTTCGATGGCCTCTGGGTAGTTCGTACTAATGCCCAGACTAAAACCGTACAAAAGTGGGAAGTAGCCGAAAATCGCCAGGACCGAGAGGCCTTTCGACTGGGACATGGCCCATTTCCCTTGCCCTTCGCCATAAAAACCCATGATGTCAGAGAGTATTTTGAGGTTAAGCTCAACGACACTCCCCGTCGTACCAGCCAGGAAAACGCCGTCTGTCTGACACTCACCCCCAAACCAGACACATCTTATGCCAAAGAATATAAGCTGGTCGAACTATGGGTCAGCCAGGCGAACTATTTGCCCACCCAGATCTGCTATGTAAAACAGGATTATGAAGAAAATACGGTTATCTGGTCAAATATCAAGATAGACAGTGAGATAAAAGACACGATCTTTGCCATGCCCAGGACCCCCGCCGGGTGGACCGAGGAAGTTACCCCTCTGGACAAGAATAAATAGTAACACCAGCCAGTCAGCACAGCACAGCTCCTGAACTCAGGGTGTTGTCGGCAAAACAGCATTCTGCTCATTGCTAACACTCTGGTCAGATGGGTTTGTTCTGGGAAAATCAGGCCGGAATATCTCTGACTCAACTATATTGGTACAACGGTCTATAATGCGATCTATCATAATACGGAAATTATCCTGCGACCTTTCGGCATAGGCTTTGGATTTGCCGCTGATCTTCGTCGTCGAAACCACATCGCCGCTATCGGTATTGATAACCATCAGTACAACAGAAAGATTTGTTCCTTCAGATGGGTCGGCACTAAATGCGATATCATCAGCATAAATTGTCTGTACCTGGGCTTGTGAACCGACGGGCACAACATAGCTATCATCGGAAGCAGCACTGGCCTTATCAGGTATGTCATAGGTCTTAACTGCCGGTTGAGCAAGAGTTTTATCAGCTATAACTTGCTGCTGATAAGGCACTTCTGCACCGGTAATATCAAAAGTGCCATAACTCTTTTTCCCCTGCTGGTTCTGGGCGTTAACCCTGATCTTATCGCCGGGGGCGGCATTTATATTTGCCATAAAGCTGCAATCGTCAGCGAGATGAGCATCTGTTCTGGTCCCGGCATTAACATTGCTTATATACACTGTCGCCGTCGATGAGGTAGTAACCGCACCAGGTTTACCTACTACTATATATTCATTTTTATCCAGACCGGCATATATCCTGACCAGCGGCTTATTAACCTTGCACGCTGGCTCCACCGGCTCTTTCTTACTCAATGAAACCACATCATTGAATCCGGTTAATGCTACAAAACCCATGCTCAACAACTTCAGACCTATACTATACCCCATAGTAATACTCCCACATTGTCATAAAACATTTACCTGAACTGGTCAAATAATAGAACTTACACAGAATATCTAATCTGCTAAATGTAATCAAGCCAAAAAAACAAGCTATCATAGAAAAAACAGTACCTAAGCAGGAAATTATCATTTGACAGTATGATGAATTGGTTTATGATTAAACTTGTGTGATTGTATGCGGATAAAAGCCGCGACAATGGATAAAAACATAACCACATAAGCAGTAAAAGGTTATAAAAAACCGGAAAGGTATGTTTTGAATATACTTATGGACAAACAGGCCATCGCCAACAGTCTGGAACAGATGGCCGATAAAATAGTAGCCAGATATGCCAGTCGAAATGTTGAGCTGGCTCTGATCGGTATAAGAGACCGGGGTGAGGTATTGGCCCAGCGCCTGCATACCCTGCTGGAAGCCCGCTTACAGAAAAGTATAGACCTGGGCACACTGGACATAACCCTGTACCGCGATGATCTCAATATGGCTGGCGCTCATACGATCCATGTAGGCACAACCGAGATCACCTTTTGCATTGACGATAAAGTTATCATTCTTATTGACGATGTACTGAACACCGGCCGGTCAGTGCGAGCTGCTTTAGATGCTCTGGTTGACCTGGGCCGCCCGCAGGCCATTCGCCTGGCAGTACTGATCGATCGGGGAGCGAGAGAATACCCCATCAGTGCTGATTATGTCGGTGTATCTGTAACTGATATACCCGATGAAATTAAAGTGCAGGTTCTCTTGCAGGAATATGACGAAACAGAAGAAGTGATATTAGTCGAAAAAGATTACTAATACCTTTGCATGAAAATAATACCAGGAGCAGGCCACGCCTGATCAGCAAGGCCAGAAAATTACAGGTAACCATAATAATATGAGCCAAGAGCAAATAAAAGACGAAGAAACCCAATTCATCTGGACCAGGAAACACCTTCTGGGCCTGAGAGACCTGAGCAAAGAAGAACTGCTGCACATATTCGAGACAGCCGATGGTTTCAGTGACCTCTCACAACGAACCGTAAAAAAGGCACCCGTACTGCGCGGCAAGCTGGTAGTTAACCTGTTCTTTGAAGACAGTACCCGCACCCGCTCAAGTTTCTCACTGGCTGCCAGTCGTCTCAGTGCCGATGTAATGGAATTCACCGCCAAGAGCAGCAGCATATCTAAGGGCGAAACACTTCGTGATACTGCGCGCAATCTGGAAGCTATGGGCATTGACATTGTGATTTGCCGCCATAGTGCCGGCGGTGCCCCTCACTTGCTCAGCGAGAGCATAAATGCCTGTATAGTTAACGCCGGCGATGGCTATCATGAGCATCCCACCCAGGGCTTGCTCGACCTCTATACTATTCGCGAAATGGGTCGCAGTTTTGAAGGCCTGAAAGTTGCGATCGTTGGCGACATAGCTCACTCGCGAGTGGCCCGCAGTAATATCTGGGCTTTGAACAAGCTGGGAGCAAAGGTTTTTCTGGTCGGTCCTCCAACCCTTATGCCCAGCGCCGCCTCTCAGTTACCTGTTACCATCTGCCACGACTTCGATGAGATATTACCAGAACTTGATGTCGTCAATATGCTGCGGATCCAGTTTGAACGGATCAAAAGCCACGCATTCCCCTCAGTCAGAGAATACTCGCGTATGTTTGCCCTCACCGGTAAAAGAATGGAAAGAGCCAAGTCTGACCTTATCGTTATGCACCCCGGCCCGATCAATCGCGGCGTAGAAATAGAGAGTAATGTTGCCGATGGCCCTAACAGTACCATTCTCCGTCAGGTAACCAACGGCGTAACTATTCGCATGGCTGTTCTTTACCTGGTAAATCAGGCCGCAGTTGCCGAAAGGGAAGCATAAATGAGTTGCCCGGAACTGTCTGTAGCTGTTTACGCTAATGCCGATAAGCCAGAGGCCCTGAAAGTGGCTCACGAGTTACTAACCGGCCCGGTGGGCAATTATACCTGCTGCGACCAGATACTCACCGGCAAAATAGATCAGGCAGCGATAAAGCATTGCCAATACCTGATCGTCATTGGCGGTGATGGTACTATACTTTCGACAGTTCGCGAACTCAACGGCTTTCAAATACCGATCATTGGCGTTAATGTTGGTAAGCTGGGTTTTCTGGCCCGCTTCTCGCGTGATGACCTGGCGTGTGAATTTGAAAATATGATCAGCCATTGCCATAATTCTATTACCGACCATAAACTCCTGCGTTGCGACCTGCTCAGTGAGGGCAAGGTAAAAGACAGCTCTCTGGTAGTCAATGAAGTGGCTGTTGTCGCCGGGCCACCCTATCGTATGCTGGACATAACAATAAGTATCGGCAATGAACATCTGTCAAACTGCTCCGGCGATGGCATGATAATCTCGACACCTACC
>JAFGDI010000271.1 GCA_016932145.1 Sedimentisphaerales bacterium | reverse complement strand
TATCTGATGTATCTGGTTGAAAATGGTGTTATTAGTGGCGCATTAGCAACTGCGTATATTGGCAGAGCTATCTTTCAATCATTATCCAATACCAGAATGAGTGATATGGAAATGGTGTTTTTAAGTGCTTCTGTAGGCTATCTGATTCATTCAATTTTTGAGAGCTTCATTTTCAATGTGGGTAATTCTGGTTCATTACTATTTATTTTTTGGTTGGTTTACGCCAGGAAATTAATGCGAAACGGTAAAGTGTTATGAAAGTCGCATTAATAACCAGAATAATGGCTCATTATCGGGAACCGATATTTTCACTTCTGGCACGACAAAAAGGGGATGGTGCATTTGAATTTACCTTTTTTGCTGGCAAGCGTAATGAATATACTACCGTTGAAACTATCGATCCTGCCAGAGCATTTAAACCTGCTGTGGAAGGTGGATTTGATTGGAGGTATATTAGAACTATCAGTATTTTCGGTTGTGGTGTATGGCAAACAAAAGTTTTGCCGATTTTCGCTGGAGGTCAATATGATGTTATTATCCTTGATACTACTATATATTATCTCAGTACATGGATCGGGCTATTGCTCGCCAGAATGCGAAAGAAAAAAGTAATTATCTGGGGGCATGGGTTCAAAAAAAATGAGTCTGGCATTAAGGCTCGTCTGAGAATGTGCCAGTACAATCTGGCTGATGCTATGTTACTATATGGTAACAGAGGGAAAGACATACTGGTGCAAAAAGGATATGACCCCGCAAAGATATATCTGGTTTATAATTCGTTAGATTATGATCGTCAGGTCAGCTTGCGTGATACGATAGATAAAGATATGGTCAATCGTAAGCGTGAGCAATTGTTTACTGATAGTAATTTACCAGTGTTGGTATATATTGGCAGGCTTAACGCCGAAAAAAAACTTGAGTTTTTACTAGAGGCCGTCGCCAGACTCAAAACCAGTGATCTGATTTGTAATGTGTTGTTTGTGGGCGAAGGTCAATACAAATCCCGGCTTATTGAGTTAGCCAGAGAATTGCAAATAAGTAATAATGTTGTTTTCTACGGTGCTTGCTACGATGAAAGTGAAATTGCTTATATAATGACAATGACTGAAGTTACCGTTGTGCCTGATGCTATTGGTCTGAGTTGTATTCATTCTCTGGTTTATGGTGTCCCAGTTGTTACCAGTGATAATTTTGATGTGCATGGCCCGGAATTTGAGGCTATTATACCCGGCCAGACCGGAGGTTTTTATCAAAATGGTAAGGTCGAGAGTTTGGTACAGGAGATTAGTAAGTGGCTCAGAAGAAGTGACAAAGAAACCGTCAGACAGAATTGCATGAAAGTTATCGATCTGCATTATAATCCTCATTATCAGCAGAAAGTCATTAATCAAGCACTTAATGAGGTTACGCAAGCATGACAGTTGCGACTACCAAAAAGCCAGTAGTGTTTTTCGCTTATGGAAACTCATTTAGTTTCTATAATATAGGCGGTACTGATGCGGTCATTCGTCGCCTTGCTTCTAAATTACTTGCCGATGGGCATCGGGTGATTTTTCTGTATTATGGCTGCCAGCAGAACAGCGATGCCCAGCCACTGCCGGGCTTGGAAATAAAATACCGCACAGATTTTCATCTGGCACTGTTATGCATTGCTGAGCCTTGCGACATATTTACGGTCTACCTAAAAAGGGCCGACCGGCTCAGATATATATATTTTAGAATAACGCATCGGCACTTTCGATTCCATCAGTTGGTATTTACCTGGCCGGAAAAACTGTCCAAAAGACTGGCGGCCTGGGCTGATTCCGTTTTAGTCAAGCTAAACGGTATTAGTTTTTGTGTTTCGCCCAGACTAAGCAAATTAGCAGCGAGATTGGGATTGCATGCTCAGTTATTGCTACCACCTGTTCCGAAGGATTATTTTATCACCCCGGCCCAAAAAAGCACATCTGATAAGATCAGGGTTGCCTTTCTGGGACGGATTGATACTGGTAAAGGCCTTGAGCATGCTTTAAGCCTGCTTACCAGACTCAGCCATCGGGAAAAATTTGATTGTATGATCTCCGGGTTTCCATGGCTCTCTAAGCCAGAGACAGTTAAGCTGCATAAACATCTTCTGGCCCAGACGGCGGTCAGGTATGTGCCGGTGGAATACGAAAATTGGTCACCTCAGGTATGTGCCTCTCTGCGTGACATGCTCAGGGATATTGATATTCTGATTTTGCCATACAGGCATTTAAGTAGTACGATTGACATTCCACTTTTGTTGCTTGAAGCTATGGCCAGTCTTTGTGTGGTTATTACTCCCGATCTGGGCGATATGCACGAGATATATGGCCAGAGCATTTTCTGCCTTGATGGTAATTGGGATGAAGATAAGGTCTTTGAACTTATTACTAATAATGTTGATAAAATTGCATTGGAGAGGGATAGATTATTTCGGCGGGCTAGTGAAGTAGTTTTTGATATTGACGGAGTTTATGATAAGTTCAGAATGCAAATTTGGAAATAACTCTTCAGAGGCCAGTAATATTACTCGCTGTTTTCTGGAAAGCATGTTTGCACTGCTTAATGAAAGGCAGATGCAATATGTTGTGCTGCGCAATTATGAAGATTTGCCGGATGTGGTTGATAATGATGTTGATTTACTAGTTGCCTCCGGCAATATGAAACAAGTTGAAGCTGAGCTGGCTATTCTAGCCCGGCAATCCGGTTTTTTACTTCTCAGGAAAGTACGCAGGTTCAGATATGTATCGTTCTGGTATCTTCTGCCGGGTATAGCTGAGGTTTTACATCTTGACATCTGGACGGCTATTGACATAAAAGGAATTCGCTGGATAGATGAAAAAGAAATTTTCGCCCGGCGTAAACCGTATAAACAGTTTTTCGTTCCACAGGATTACTCTCTGGCCTTGATGTTG
>JAFGDI010000270.1 GCA_016932145.1 Sedimentisphaerales bacterium | reverse complement strand
ATCACTACAATGCAAAAAGTAATTTGCAAAGAATTCCTTTATGACATAACCTTTATAGCCCAGACAGATAATGAAATCATTGAATCCATAGTAAGAGTACTGTTTCATTATGTGCCAGAGAATAGGCATTTCACCAATTTCGACCATTGGCTTGGGCTTTATAGCAGTTTCTTCGCTTAAACGAGTGCCCAAACCACCAGCTAATATTACTACTTTCATGCTCATTCCGTATATCTTTGTATTATTGAGAAAAACCGTTCACTCTGCTGGCAACTGAATTGACTTAAAGGGCGGGCCATATCTTCAGATGTCATCTACCAATAAACATTGTATCGTACCTCAACGGTATTCGCCAATTATCACAGGGTGAATAAGTCGGCCTGAGTATCAGCTACATACTCCAGCAAATTGGGGCAATTCATACTATTTGGATAAACTTTATTCATATACACAATCCGGCTTAATTCCACCATTAATAATCCATTTATAAACTTCTGTCATTTCAATAGCTATTTTATTCCATGAATACTTATCACAAATCAGCTTTTTACCATGTCCGCCTCTTAACCTGAGCTGTTGTGATGTTTTTGAAAGGGCATCACTAAGTGCATCTTTGACATACTGAGGCTCTGGAGCAACTTGCCAACCACAGTCATATGTCAACACATCCTGCCAGGGCGCCCCGGTTGTAGTAATTACTGGTTTGCCGTAAGATAGCGCCTCACCAATAGCAATACCGAAGTTTTCACTATAAGTTGGCAAAATAAATAAATCTGAAGCTGTATATATCCGGCTTTTATCAAGACCATATAATGGTCCGGAAAACAAAACCGAATCGATTGAACCATTTACCCTGAACATAGCTTCTATTTTACCCTGATATCCCGCTTCATCTGGTCCGGCAATTATCAGATGCCAGTCTGGGTTTAATCTTGCAACTTCACCCCAGACCATAGCCAGCATATCCAGCCCCTTTTTCGGGTTAATCCTGGAAAAGAACAACAGGATACGCTTGCCTTTAAGTTGTGGCCATTTATCTATAATCCATAAATCACTATCTTTTGGTAATTCCTGTGGCAAGTCAATACCATTTGCAATAATAGCAACAGGATTACGCATACCAAGCCTGCGATAGTCTTCCATTTCTGAGACTGAGGTGCAATGAATACAAGCGGCCCGCTGCATTATCTTTTTCTGATACAGATACCAACCAGTAAGTTTTTTCCATCTTTTATGATTCATTGCCCATTGCGTAAGCATTCCCCGCAGAGTTATTATATGTGGTTTATCTGCTTTTCTGGCAACCTCATCAGCAATGGCTCCTACACGATGCCAGATAGCGTGAGTATGAATCAGATCAAATTCTCTTTTAAGTAGCAGTTCTTTGAAGCCGACCGCCAGATCATGGCCAATATATGGCAAATCAGACAATGGCACATAATCACTGTCAAGCCCATTTATATCACTTATTTCATCATCATTACCCATCCGGCATAATGCCACCTCATGCCCCAAACCCAGCAAACCGCGGCATAAACCAGGTACCGAATGGGCCGGCCCGCCAATCTGATAGGATAATGACCCGGCACAATGTAATATTTTATATTTATCTGACATAATGTTTCATAACTGTTCATATAAATCTGATAAAGAACTGCTGAACTATTCCCCTTTCAAACATCTGAAAATCAATTCTGATATTTGCAGTCCATTTTCAGCTATTGATGATTCATCCAGAATATTGGCAAAATCAATTAGCTCAAATTCGAATCCGGCGGCTTTGTACTTATCGACAAAGTCTCTTCCATATATTCTGACATGATCTTGCTGACCATAATGCTCAAGACGGAGCTGGGGAGTGTTTATCCAATCCTCTTCAAAAGTTACCATCCGTTTTTTATCATAAGGCACCTCAATAATGGCCCAACCGCCGGGCTTTAAGACCCGGTAGAGTTCTGCCAGAGCCTTATCATCATTATCACAATGCTCCAGTACATGATAACATATGATGCCATCAAAATACCCCTCAGCATAAGGGATATTTTGAATATTGAAATGATAATCGGCCTCAGGTGAGCAAAGGTCCGAGCAATAATAATCATTACCCCAGACTTTGCCAAAATATTTCTTCAGACCCCAGTTAGGTCCTATATCCAGCACTCGTTGCCCAGTCTGGCATAAACCTCCGGCCTCCAGATACTTCACCAGCAGCCGATGCCGACTAAGTGACTGGCAGCCGGGACAATAAGCTGCATCGGAAATAAAGCTGCGATATCGCCTTTGACAGACCGGACAATATACAGCATTACCTCGCCAGAGCATACACTGGAATGCGAGCTTAACCCGCTTGAAACTGCGAAACAAACTCTGGGGAATACAATATCTTATTTTTTCTTTAATCATAAGTATAATACTTCAACAACTTGGTTGGCAATTCATAGGCAAACAAGATGCTGACACTACTTAACCCGCTGCAAATACAAGGATGAGGGATAATGCCCCTGACTTCTAACCAGGGCATAATCACTACCCCGTGGCGAATAGTCGGGAATTATCGTTTGCAGTTCCGCTGATCGCTGATAATGTATTAACGACAGCGAAGCAACCGCCCGAAAATTACCATTGAATGACAAAAATCCCATCATCAGAGCCGTTTCATGCCAGAAGGTGAGGGCATCGGCCATAATCCAGCCGCTATAATCGTACGGCACCCAGATATCATGAAAATGGATATAAACACCAACCGCCAGCAGGGGCAGAATATCTATTATCAGGCGAGTGACCTCACCAGCCGGGCCGAGGGTATGGCTGGAATCAACAAAGAACAGATCGCCAGCCTGCAAAGAACCAAAAACCTCTGCACCAACATCTTCCACTCCTTTATCAATGAGTCTGACCTTACCATGCTCTGCCAGCGAACTTATATACGCATTGGGATATGGTTCTATACAAATTATCTCCGGCACATAACCACTATCAGTAGCGGCGTTAAGTATAATCGCCGTCGAAACACCACAACCAACCTGTACTATTCTGGCCGGTTTTTTATTGCAAATAAAGCCATAGAGAACCTGAGCCTCTATCGGCCCATAGCCCGGCTCTCCATTTTCAGTGCAAGAGCTGACAAAAATAGCTGATGCCTTATCCTGAAATAAACTGCCTGAACATACATTTCGTACAAACTCAAGCTGCATATCAATATCATCAAGCGAAAGTGACGACATATTATACGGCTTTTTCCAACTCTCCGTACGCCTGAGCTTTGCCATATCCGGCACTTCAGAATAAAAATGCCGCGGCAGAATATCTACACCACAGCGCTGCCCCAGAGCAAAGACTTTATGCCACATTTGCTTAGCCAGATTTTTTAACAATCGATTCATACCCATTTTACCTATACAAAAATGCGTTTGGCATATCCGAAACCATCAGCAACACATCTTAGGGCGGACAAGCCGCAACCAAGAGTAATAAGAAACAAGAAATAAGACACGCAGTGATGCGTTGCATAAATAAGCTGAGGTTTCTCGCTTCGCTCGATACTAGTTTTATTTAAATGTTCGATTGTCTGCAAATTGGTTGTTAACTCTTATTTGT
>JAFGDI010000269.1 GCA_016932145.1 Sedimentisphaerales bacterium | reverse complement strand
TTCCGTATTGCCCGTCAGTATCCTGAACAGGATGGCGGCTGTATGGCTATGCTCAGGCTGGCTGACCTGCTCATAAATGAAATGGCCCGTCTGGACCTCCCGGCAGAAAAGCAGACTTATCTCGACCGGGCAACCGAGATGCTCGATGAAATTATCGCCAGAAGACCAGATTCTGCATGGGCCATAAGGGCTGCTGAAATGAAAAGCAATATTGTCAGTAATCCCAACAAAAACGGCCTTTAGCTCGAAAGTTAACTTCTAAAGCCACAATAGTAATATAATATTTATACCAAAAAAATAAAAGCCGGACTCATATGTAGTCCGGCTTTTATTTTGTTCCGTTATCTTGTCTCCTGACCAATATTAACTGCACAAGCGTAATACTGCATGTCGCGAACGACCAGGCAATCCTTGACAACGACCAATGGTCTTTAGTCAAATATGAGACACTTGTGCGTTAAATCGCCAGAATACAGAAGATTCTTACAGGTCCTGTGGCTTAACAGTACTGCGACGGTTGGCTTCGGTACGCTTGCAAGCTGAATCCAGCAGACAATAGATCTTGTCTGAAATTGCCTGGATAGACTCGCTGCTGCACATGAAACCCTTGCTCTTGATGTATGCCTTTACCTTGCTGGCTACAACCAGAACTTCTTTGTTTGCACAAGCACTTGAGGCACAAGCCTTCTTAGCAGGAGCAGCCTTTTTGGCAGGTGCGGCTTTCTTTGCAGGAGCAGCCTTCTTAGCGGGAGCGGCTTTCTTAGCCATAATTAAATCCTCCGTGAGAGATTAAAGTAAAACAACATAATACGGCAACCATTGCCGTACACACATTATTATTAAATTTTCAAATCGCTTATTATCGTTACAGTCACAATCTTTGGCTTCATTTATTAAACTGTCCGATAATACGCTTATTTTCACTTTCTAAATCGACAAAAGCAATAGAAAAAATTAAGAAAAAGTCTAAAATTACATAAAAAACGCAAAAATTTTATAGTTTGAGCCCTTTTCAGGCCCTTTTAGCTCATTTCTTCGTATTTGCATCTAGTTAAGTTCAGCTATTTTACTCAAATGTTATTATGGCTTAATAACTATAGAAAACCGTGTTTTAAGCCGGTTCCTGTTTTGAATTTAATTGGTTCTGATATTCAAGTGTACAATTATATCAGAAACTTGCTAATTTCTTTTACTCCTGTTAATATGGCCTTTGGGCTTTGATTTCAGCCAAAAGGGTTGTTTTGGGGGCTGAATGGAGCTTAATACTTGGATTTTATTGGCATTGTTAATTAAGGAGCCAGTATCATTACAGACATAATGGAAAATGCTTATAATCGGCGACAGAGACGGAATGACCCAAAATTAAAACTATGGAGTTCGGTGGGTATTATGCTTACCTATCGTTGCCCGGCTGCTTGTGCCTGCTGTTATGTCTTTTCCGCTCCTGACATAAACTGTCCCGGCGGCGAAATGACCCCAGAAATGGCCTGGGACTGCTGGAAAGCAACACGCGAGCTTAATGGACAGAACGGGTCTGTTCACCTTACTGGCGGAGAGCCGTTTTTGAGATTTGAACTGCTCAGAGACCTTTTGCAAAAGGCTCACGACTCCGGCATCGGAGGGCTGGAAAAGATAGAAACCAATGCCGCATGGTGTGTTAATGATCAGATTACCACAGAAAGGATATCTGAGCTGGCAAATCTTGGCCTCACCAAATTGCAGATAAGTACCGATATATATCATCAGCAGTTCGTGCCAACCGAAAACTTGCAACGAGCGATCCGCATTGCCACTGAAATACTGGGTCCTGAGTGTTTACAGGTCCGCTGGCGCGATTTTGCCAACGATCCGGTACATAGTGAACTATTTTCCGAAAGTGAGCTTGATGAGGCCTTTACGCTCGCCCTGGCTAAAATACCTGAAAGAATGGTTGGCCGGGCCGCCGTACGCCTCAGTCATCTGGTTAAGCAGCAGCCTTATGCTTCTTTTCAGGGCATAAACTGCCGGCAGAGTCATATGGCTGCAAAAGGCGTTCATATTGATGGCTTTGGCAATGTTTTCAGCTCTACCTGTATCGGTATAATCACCGGCAAGGTAGATAATGATAATTCTCTCAAAGATATCTGGCTCAATTATGACTTTACCCAACACCCGATATGGTCTGTACTCACTGAGGGCGGACCCTGGTTACTGGCTGAGAATGCCAGAGAGCAGGGCTTTGTTCCCGCTGAAAACTATGCCGGGAAATGCCATTTGTGCTACTCTGTCAGAAAATGGCTCTTTAGCAATGGCCTGTTTCCGGATTATCTCGGACCGGCTGTATGTTATGGTCAATAAATCGATCCATTGGCAAGGGGCGGTGTATTGTTGTCTCTCCAATATAATGCGATCCTGATAATATATAATGTTACAGATCCTGCTTAAGAGTTCATCGAAATATGCTGTCTGTTTCGCGCGGTTAGTGTAAGTGCTAGATGGTCTTTTGAAAGTATGGGGTTTGGGCGGGTACTCTTATAATAGCATGATCAGGGCATTCCACGGCTATGGCACAAATATTACAGTTGAGGCAGCGGTCATGCATTATCTGGAGGTAAAGTGCGCCGTTGCCAAAGGCGGTGCAGCCTTTAACACAGCGGCCGCAGCCTATACATAATTTTTCATCGATCTCATATTGGAAGTATGGTTCTTCGACAAATTTCCGGATCAGAGCTCCGGTGGGGCATACCTGATTTTCAGCGGCGGTATCGAGATTAGATGGTTCGGGATAATAATAGCCAGTACACAGGTCGCAATAGCCGCAAATGTCACTTTTATGCAGGCATTTTACCGCTGATTCCTTGAGGACGCAGAGCGTGGCACATTTGCCGCAATGAGTACATTTGTTCGGGTCTATTTGCCAGAGACTGCCGCCTTCGAGAGCTATGCCGGCCTTAGTTGGTTTTTTTACCGCTAGCCAGCCGACCGCTCCCAGAGCAGATATGGCACCAAACCGGGCAATAGTCTGCATGAATTCTCTGCGATCCATTTTTTTATTACTCATTATTTCACCTTGAATCTGATGAGGTTTGTAATATTACAGTTTCAGGGCGTGTAATCCCGGAAATTTATCTGTTTTTTTGTATTACATTTATTCTAATTTGATTTAGTGGCAATCGATATTAAGAATTTTCAGTTTCGATAAGTCAGTACTATTTCAGTTGACTTTGATCGCTTTCTGAAGGTTCTGGTTTTGCCTGCGTATCGATCACTATTATTTCTTCGGAAACAACATCGAGAATGAAAACATGCTTGTTATCAGTACCTGCCTGAACTAAGGGAAATATTAACTGTTTAAAAGCTTCGGGGCGGGCGAAATTGGTGCGATCGGCAAGCAATGCCAGGAAATTGCCATTGGTTGAGAATATTTTAATGAGCAATGCCCCTTTTTCGCAGGTTACAAAGCGGCCATCCGGGAAGATGTCAAAGCTGCCCGGGTTACAGCAGCCGCTAAAGGCTTCGAGGGAAAAGCCGCTTTTACCCCACGACTTGATAATGTCATTACTCTGGGGACTGAACAGATCGAGTCGGTGGTGGCCGGTGTTGGCTGCCCAGATGCCGGTATGGTCAGGAGCCGGCGTAAGTTCGAATTTAGCACTGGGCAGGTAGAACTGCTTTTCGCCAAGAGTGCAGGGTGCCATCGGGTCGGTCTGGTCAGCTAGTTTTACCCGGGTATAAACCCAGATAAGGCGATTATTGCCATCGGCGGCATAAAGGAAACTATCATCCAGGGCCAGAGAGGTTATCAGGGCATTTTCCGCAGCGGCCGGGTATTTTTCCAGCAGCTCGCCTGTTATAGGATCAAACATTGATATTTCCTGGCCATTAGAGACTGCCAGAATACTGTTCTCTGACTGCCGGGTTAGTTCCAGAGCTGTTGCTCTATATCCTAACTTGTTTATAGATAATACATTGCCAGAAATATCCATTATTTCTACCCGGTCAGTCAGGGCAATAGCCAGAACCTGCTGGCCGTTAATGAGCCCGGCAGAAAAACAGCCGGGTGCCAGGCCCTTAAAACTCAGATGTGCAGAAATAATGCCGGTTTTTTCTGTTTTTTGAATATTGTGCAGGTCTGGGGCGTAAGAGAATTCTTTATATTTGCCGGGCAGGTTACGATAGACCACCAGGCATATAGCGGCGATAGCAACTAATACTAAGATAAATGCTGATAATGGTTTGCGTTTTTGCTCTGGCATTTTACAAGTTCGCTCTCTATAATAAAACATTGATAGTCTTTTACCAGACTATTCATATGATACTATACATAACTGACAGATATTTCAAGGAGTTATTGATGGCGCTGCGTTTATATAACACAGTATCTAAGGAAAAAGAGTTATTTGAGCCTGTAAATCCCGGTAAAGTAGGCATTTATGTCTGTGGACCAACTGTTTACAAGCCCAGTCATATAGGACACGCCGTAGGCCCGGTTATATTCGATGCACTTAAGAAGTATCTGACATTCAAGGGCTATCAGGTAACACTGGTAGTCAATATTACTGATGTTGATGATAAAATGATAATTGAGGCCGCCAATCGGGGCATTTCGGTAGCTGAGCTGGCCGATGAGGTTTCAGCCAGTTATTTTGAGGCTATGAACTTATTGGGAGTAGATTCGATCGATATGTTCCCCCGGGCAACTGCCCATATTGAAGACATGTTCGACCTGATCCGTAAGCTCATGGCCAAAGATGCCGCTTATGCTGTCGATGGCGATGTCTGGTTTGATGTCAGTAAGTGCAGGGATTATGGCAAACTTTCACATAGAAAGACTGATGATCAGCTATCTGGCACACGCAAGCTAGCCAGCGAGAGTAAACGCAATCCTGGAGATTTTGCCCTGTGGAAGAAGGCCCAGCCTGACGAGATAGGCTGGCAGTCGCCGTGGGGCTATGGTCGGCCGGGCTGGCATATAGAATGCTCAGCAATGAGCATGAAGATCCTGGGCGAGACTTTTGATATTCATGGCGGCGGTATGGACCTGGTCTTCCCCCATCATGAAAACGAAATAGCTCAATCTGAAACTGCAACCGGTTGTGTAGCGGCAAAATACTGGATGCACAATGGCCTGACTCGCGTAAAGACCAAAAGTGCCAGCGGTGAATGGCAAAATGAGAAAATGAGCAAGTCATTGGGCAATGTCAAGACGCTCAAGGAGCTGTTTGTCGAATATGATCCTAAGCTGGTTCGGTTCTTTTTGTTGAGTACCCATTATCGTCGTCCGATCGATTTTTCGGCTGAGGCTCTTGATGCTGTACAAAAGGGTATGATGAACCTGTTGCGTACTATTGAACGAGTTGGCCGTATAACTAAGACAGATATTTTCAAACTCGGCTGTGATCTTTCCCTGCTCGAAAGTAAGGCTCAGGATCGCGACCGGGAAATGGTAAAAGAGGCTGGTCAGGCCCAGTTAAAGTATCTCGAAGCTCTGGACGATGATTTCAATACGGCCGGTGCTTTGGCGGTATTGTTCCAATATTCAACTATGCTCAATCGCTATATTGACCATAATCAGCTCGAGGGCAGTTGTGATGATAATGCCCGTATCGTTCTGGCTCAACTCGGAGCAATGATAACTTCGCTGGGGCGTGTAATTGGCGTATTGACAGGTCCGCTGAATTCCGCGGCAAATGATAATAATGGTCTGGTTGACCAGCTCATGCAGATATTCATTGAATTGCGTGCCCAGGCGCGTAAGGATAAGAACTGGGCCCTGGCAGATGCGATCAGGGATAAGCTCAAGGCTGTTGCTATCAGTATAGAAGACAGGCCAGAAGGCGCGGTATGGCAGCAGACAAAGTAAGTTTTTCTCGTTTTTTTGCCATATAGTATGAATATATGCGATTATTGCAGGCAGCAAAAGTAAACTTATTGCCAAGGAGTCAAAATATGAGTTTTTGGAAATTTATATTGCTATCAATTTTCTTTTTAGCAAGTCCGGCATTAACGCTGGTTTATGCCTATGAAGCAGAAAACCGATTACTTATAATTGCCTCTACTACTCAAGTTGCTGATTTTGCCAGAGTTATAACCGGCGATCGTTGCGAGGTGCGTTGTGTTCTTGCTCCCGGCGCTGATCCGCATACCTATGAGCCTACTCCAGATGACATAGCTCTGGTCATGAAAGCAGATCTGTGTTTGCAAAATGGTCTGGGGCTTGAAGGTAAAAACTGGATGAGTAATCTGGCCAAAGGGGCAGGCAAGAAAGTCATTGTTTGTACTGATGGCATAGAGCCTCTTGCAACAGCAGCAGAAGGCCAGCAGATTGCAGATCCACATGCCTGGTTTTCTCCGGCTAATGCCGCTGCTTATGTTAACAATATTACCAGAGAGATATTGACGCTGGACCCATCGGGAAAAGACTATTATCTGGCACGCAGTTCCTTTTATCTGGATCAGTTGCGTTTGCTTGACTCCTGGATAAAAGAGCAGGTTAATCTGATATTACCAGATAAAAGGGTATTAGTAACCGGGCACGATGCCTTTAATTATTTCTGCCGCGAATATCGGTTCAATCCGGCGAATAATTATATGTCCCTGGCTCCGGTAGGTTGGTCAACCGGCAGTGAGGTTGGTGCTGGTATGACACCACAGAGACGAAAGCAGGTAGTTGATGGTTTGAAAAAGGCCGGAGCGCGTGCGGTATTTGTCGAGACCAGTATTAATCCTAAGCTCATCCGGGAGATAGCAGCTCAGGCGGGTATAGTTGTGGGCGGCGAGCTTTATTCCGATTCTATGGGTGATGCCGGGACCGATGCACAGAGCTATATTGGTATGATGCAGGCTAATGTTTTGACTATAGTTGAGGCCCTGCGGTAATAATCGTCTGGCATAAGCCGGCGGTATTAAGCAATTTCTGAAGGAGTCTTGTAATGCGTATAATCGCAGCGGTATTGGTGTGGGTGGTCATAATTGGCCTGGTTGTTTCATTTCAGAACTACAGCAAGGCCCAGTCACAGAAGCTCTGGCATGGGCAGGATACTCCCATTGAATTATCACAAATATTATATACACTGGAGCTGACAGCTACTTTTGCACCTGCCAGTGATAGTTTTGCCTTAACCGTGTCAGAGGTTAAAAGTGAGCCATTGCAGATAACAATGGCCGGTAAGTCACTTATCTCTGCTGCTCTTGATTTGCAGCCGGGTAAGCCACAACTTACTGACCTTGATGGCATAGTAGTTGGTCATAATGAATTATTGGTAAAGGCCCTCGTGCCACAATCTTATTCAGGGACAAGCCAGGCTTTGCGTGCGGTGGTTTACGCTAATGGTGCTATAATAGCTCAGGAGACATTCTGGTCAGTACCCGGGGGCGATATAACAGGCACACTGAATTTTGAGGTTAAAAAGGAACGGGTGCAACATGATAGCCACTAAAGAAAGTGAAATTATAATAGAAGTAGATAATCTGACTGTGAGTTATGGCCCCAAGCCGGCTTTATTGGATATATCGTTAAAGGTAGAAAAGGGCTGTCTTGCCGGCGTAATAGGTCCTAATGGCGCGGGTAAATCAACCTTTATTAAGGCTATATTAGGGTTTGTTGTTCCCGACATTGGTAAAGTTCTTATCAATGGCGTGCCGGCTGATAAGGCCAAAGGCTGCGTGGCCTATGTTCCCCAGCGTGGTTCTGTTGAATGGGATTTTCCTATTACGGTGCGTGAAGTTGCTATGATGGGGCGTTACAATCAGATACCCTGGTATCGTGATCCGAAGGCAGAAGATAATCGTATAGTTGATGAAGCCCTGAAAATGGTGCGAATGCAGGATTTTGCTCATCGTCAGATAGGCCAGCTTTCGGGCGGTCAGCAGCAGCGGGTGTTTATGGCTCGTGCTCTGGCTCAGGGAGCTGAAATTCTGTTATTAGATGAGCCGTTTGCTGGTGTTGATGCAGCTACAGAGCGGGCTATACTTGATGTCCTGGAAGAGGCACGGTCTGCAGGAAAAACCTTGGTGGTTGTTCATCATGACCTGGCAACAGCAGGAGAATATTTTGATAAGCTGATCCTGATCAAACAGAGATTATATGCCTGTGGTACTCCGCGAGCGGTATTAAGAGAAGATCTGCTCTCAGAAGTTTATGAGGGCAAGCTGAGAGTGTTTTCAGATCTTATCCGGGATAGTTCATCTACGGAACAAAAGGGGGCTAAATAATGGAACAATTATTCAATATATTTATAGAGCCAATGCAGGAAGTATATTTGCTCAAGGCATTGCTGGGTGGTTCAGTGGTGGCTATAGTCTGCGGTGTTGTAGGTTGTCTTATAATATTGCGGCGAATGGCCTTTTTGGGTGATGCCCTGTCTCATGCCATGATCGCAGGCGTGGCTGGTGGCTATTTATTTATGAAGATGCTTTTTGGCATAGAGGCATCAGCTCCGGCTATGCTACTTGGCTCGCTCTTGTCTGCTATTATAACCGTAGCACTGATCGGATTTGTTTCCAGAGTCTCGCGTGTGAAAGAAGACTCTGCGATCGGTATAATGTACACCGGGGTTTTTGCCGCCGGTGTTGTGCTGGTATCTGTTTTTCGTGAGTATATTCATATTGATCTGATGCATTTTATTATGGGTGATGTTCTGGGTATTTCTGATTCAGATCTATGGGCCAGTGCTATAAGTTCAGCTTTGGTATTGTCTCTGGTGATTTTATTTTTCCGCCATTTTCAGATATCGTCGTTTGACCCAATTATGGCGGCCACTATAGGCTTGCCCGTATTGCTGATAGAT
>JAFGDI010000024.1 GCA_016932145.1 Sedimentisphaerales bacterium | reverse complement strand
TAGTTCTGGTTAATAATTGTTATATTTACTTCAACTGCAACAAATAGTCAGGCAAGATGCCTGACCTACTATTGGGCAACACGCCCTCCGACCAGTTATCTGGCAGGTCAACCGGACTGGGGCAGATCGTTATTGGTTTATCATATTTCAGGCCACAGTGAAAATGGTAGCTGCTCCAGAGCCAGTTGCCGGGATCTGTGACCAATGAAGCCCGAACCGGATTGGCTTCAATATAACGCAGCACCCGCAGATAATGGCGACCGCCCTGAAATGGGAAACTTCTGAATCGTCCCTGATATATGTGACCCATGCCGGTTGTTTTGTGAGCGGCATGGAAGCGATTAGTATGTGTACAAGTTACCCAGTGCATAAAACTCGTCAGCTCGCCATCATGTACCGGCCAGAGCAGCAGATGCCAATGATTGCCCATAATGCAATATCCGCAAATCCGCATACCAAACCGCTCCTGACCTTCGGCCAGAATATTCTCAAAAGCGGCAAAATCGCCGGGACGCTTGAATATCCGCAATCTGCCATTGGCCCGGTTGAGTACATGGTAAAAATAACCACCAGATGTCCTTCGTTTTGCTCGAGGCATGATGACTACAATATCGCCATATTGACTTATTTTGTCAAATAATAAAATAATATTATCTTCATAAATTAGCCTTGCAAACGGTATTGAAAAATTATACCTTAACATAACATCATAAATATCAATGGATTAACAAAAAAGGTGCCAGGCACCGTTTTCGTTTTGTGTTTGATTATGTGTTGTATCTACCTCTTGTTTATATGTCAGTTTGGCTAATAATGTTTCATTTCTTATCTATAAGTAGTGCCAGGACGATTATTATGAAATGTCATTTATAAGTAAGTAAATATCTGGAAGGTTAGTTAAGGTGGCATGTTCTTATGTTCTGTCAATGTGTCATTTCTTGTTGCCCGATACTTGCTTCTTGGGTATAATATCCGGTTTGGAAAGACATGACAATGTCGGGAAATAAGCCCGGCTTGAAACTTTACCCCCCAATGGCGGTGAAATATTATTATGAGCAAAAAAGAAGCGATAACATATCAGCAGTCCGGCGTGAGCATAGAGGCCAACGATGAGATGGTAGATCTCATAAGTGAAAATGTTAAAAGGACTTACAGTCCGCGGGTTATGCACCTGCAAAACGGTTTTGCCGGTCTGTTTCGGCTGGACAATGATGCTAAGTTCAAGAGAAACTATAAAAACCCCGTTCTGGTAGCCTGTACCGATGGTGTAGGCACCAAGATCAAGGTTGCTGCCATGATGCAGAAATACGACACTGTCGGTATTGACCTGGTAGCGATGAGCGTTAACGACCTGATCGTTCAGGGGGCCGAGCCATTGTTTTTTCTGGACTATGTAGCGGTAAACAAGCTGGTTCCTTCGCTGATCAATCAGTTTGTCAAGGGTATAGCTGACGGCTGCGTAATGAGCGATTGTTCACTGATCGGCGGAGAGACTGCCGAGATGCCGGCGATCTATACAGAAGGCGAGTTCGATCTGGCTGGTTTTGCTGTGGGCGTAATCGAGAAAGACAACCTGCCAACCCCAGACAATATAGTTGATGGCGATGTGGTTATTGGCCTGGCCAGCAGCGGTATTCACTCAAACGGCTATGCCCTGGTTCGCCAGATATGCTTTGAACGCGAAGGGCTGAAATGCTCAGATCATATCGACCTGCTGGGCGAAACTCTGGGCGAGGCTCTGCTGCGGCCAACGAAAATATATGCTAAAAGCATTATGGCCATGATCGATAAGTATCCGCTCAACAATGTTGTCAAGGCTATGGCTCATATCACCGGCGGCGGTTTAGTTGGCAATATTCCACGAGTACTGGGCGGTAAGTTTGATGCATATCTCGACTCGAGCAAATGGCAAGTCCCGGCGATATTCCAATATATGCAGCAGGCTGGTCCGGTTGAAATGGAAGAGATGTACCGCGTCTTTAATATGGGCATCGGCTATGTTGTGGTGGTAAAACCATCAGAGGCAGCAGGTATAATGGAGCTGCTCAAAGCTAATGGCGAGACTGCATACCAGATCGGAGAGGTCAAAACCGGTACCGGTAAAGTAGTGATCAGCTAACCGTTGAAAATACAGGCATCTGGCGGCCAATTGATAAATGAGCCGTCCATCTTGATAATGATGCCGCCAACGGTTATAAAATATAAATAGCAAAAGCCCGGCATGACAAGCAAAGTCTCTGCCGGGCTTTTTTATTCTCACATAAAACGGCCGCAAAAAAACAAAATCTCAGATCATGCCACATTCGCCGGGCATAACCATCTGTAACCAGAGCGAACATACAGCTCACTCTTTTTCCTTGTCTTGTTCCTTTTCGGGCAATTTATCTGTCGTTCCGGCCTTATCGACTTCATTGAGCCCTTTCTTGAATTCAACTATACTGGCACCCAGACTGCGAGCCACCGAAGGAAGATTGCGACCAAAGATCAGCAATGCCACCAGACCGATCACAACCCATTCCAAAGTACCAAAAGCCGCTAACATTATTTCTGTATTCATATTATACCTCATTACAAGCAAAAACATCGCACGCCTTGACATCACATATCATATCAATCAGCTCATTACACTTGACTATCGCTACACTTTCATTTTCAATAGCCATATTCACAACCGACAATGCCTGCTCCTCGCTGAAACTGTCAAAAAGATCAAAACCCGGACAATAACAACCATTGAGATCACCAGGTTCAAACTTATCGAGATTATTGCCATAATTTCGCTTATTTGCCATAAGTACTCTCTGACCAAAATCACTGATCAAATAAACAAACAATCTATTAATATAGTTCAAGCCAAACATATTAGGATAGAACCCATGGAAACAAGTGAAATTAATAGAGTTGGTCAGATTTCTAACTATTTTTAATCTACCGCGATTAAAAACACCAGCCAATATCGGTGCAGGCTGCCGATTTTCTATTTTATACCAGGGACTGCGATTAGCTGTCAGGTATCTCAGGTGGTATCCCCGAGATTCTCCGTAAGCTAAATATTGCCTTACATTCGATTGGTTATGATCTTTAATGTCCAGACAAAAAACATAATTATCACTATCTGCAAGAACGGAAAAATCATCTTCCGTAAAGACCAACTTTCTGACCTGGGGACTTTTTGTAATACAATTTGTGTAATTTTTGTCCCCAATACCTCTTTCTAATATTGCAGTCTTATTCAGGGCAAAGAACTCATTGGCGCCCGTAGCAATTCCTCTGGCAAACTTACCAAATTCACCTATTTTGACAAACCCTTCAGGAATGTCTAAGGCTAAATCCAAAGATGAAATCACATGGGTCCATTTACTTTGCGCAGAAAGCCTGTCGGGCTCAATCTCATCCTGATAAAACTCATCAATATTATCTATTTCATCCAGTTGTGACAATTGACCAATTCTGGAAATCTTAACCTGCTCTCGAACGCCATCCTTTTGGCACAACAGCAAACAAATAGTCGTAATAGCTTCAGGGAAAACTTCCTTTTCATTCTCAAATATCACGATCTGCTTGAGCAAACCATTTTCCAGCAGCCTGCATTTAACTTTCTCACCATAGCCAGTGTTAAAAAATTCCAGCGGCATGATAAAGGCTAATCTGCCATCAGCCGCAAGCTCACAAATAGCTTTAAGAAGAAATATTGAAGATATATTAGAATATCCTTTTATTTTTTCTCCGATCATCTTTTCAATATGCGGCAAAACGGTATGGCGATTTAAAAAATTCTGAAATCTGAGATAAGGGGGGTTACATATAATTGCTTCATAGCCAGTTGCAATCGACTCAAGATAGTCACCGTTAATAATATTTAAATTAACACTTTGATTTGGGGCAAGATAATCGAGCAGTTGATTGTCAATTTCATAACCAGTAAACTCAAAAGGCTGGTTATACAAGTCGTTCACTGAATCAAAAAAAACACCTAGTCCAAAAGCCGGATCAAGAATTCGTTTTGGATTATCCTTTATCAGCCAGCGTACCATAAGGTCTGATACAACTGGAGGAGTAAAAAACTGGCCATACTCTTTACGATATGCCATTGGCTTAT
>JAFGDI010000268.1 GCA_016932145.1 Sedimentisphaerales bacterium | reverse complement strand
AGTTGAAAATAAATTTAGTGTCGATTATAATCGGATTCCCGGCTTTGTGTTTGCAATTAACCCGTTGCAAATAAAGAACTTTTCTGTTTTGTTGCCTTTGGCTTAACTCAACAGAGATGTGAAATTCCGGTGGAGTATGCTTGCAGGTGGTATTGTTTATATACCCTTATGATATAAAGATTTATGAAAGGGCCGTTATATGGCGACAAATGTTTGGGCCAGGCAGCGAGTATTAATTACCCTGTTTTTACTGGTTCTGGCCGGGCTTTTTAGTGGCTGTAGTAAGCCAAAGATAGAAAATCCTGACCTGACACAGTCTGAATTACAGGAAATTCAGAGCAATTATGATTCCGGTAAGAATGATAAGGCAGCCAAACAAGCTGCTCGGCTGGTTAAGGATTATCCATCTTCTCCCTATATGGAGCGTGTTCTCATGCTTCAGGCAGACTCGCTTTATGCTAAAGGTGATTATTATCAGGCCTATGAAGCTTACGATAAAATACTGGATCAATTTGGTGCCACCGACTCTTTTTCATATCTTATTGACAAAGAAACAGATATAGCACAGCGTTTTCTGGCTGGTGCCAAACGCAGGTTCTGGAAGATATTCTGGATACCGGCTGCTTATGAGGGTCTTAAAATACTTGATGATATTGATGCCCGCTGGCCAGGTTCTGAGTCAGGAGCCAGGGCTATAATGCTCAGGGCTGACCATTATTATCGTAAGGGTAAATTCTTTGAAGCTGAGCAGGAATACCATCGCATAGTTGTCTCTTATGAAAATAGCTGTCATTTCCCGCGTGCCATGTATCAGGAAGCCCAGTCCAAGTATATGCAGTATGAAGGTATTTATTATGATACTATTTGCCTGGAAGAGGCAGTAGTGCTATATAATCAATTCAAGGAGCGGTTCCCGGAGAAGGCCCAGGCTCTTGAAGTCGAGCAGCGGCTTGCCTGGATTAAAGATCAGCAGGTGCAAAAGGAATACGAGATCGCTGATTACTATTATCGTACTGGTCGTATCGCTCAGGCTGTTGTTTACTGGAATAATGTAATAGAGATGGACCCGCAGAGTGAATTTGCCAGCAGGGCGATAGAAAATATAAAGAAGGCACAGGGAAGATAATATTGGCCGGTAGCGAGACAGTATTGTTTGTGCTGGTGACTGGTATTGTAACTTTGCGGTAATTTATTATTATAGATCAAATAACGCGATACAAAAGGCGTTGTGGTAGAAAATATGAAAATTTTCAGTTTATTAGTGTTTGTGTTTTTGGCTTTTGCCGCAGTTGGTTGTGATAGTGTTGACCCGGAAAGAGGTTACAGCACCCAATTGCTCTATGATGATAATATTGAGACTATTTGTGTTGATATGTTTGATTCTGATAGTTTCCGGCGTGGTGTGGAATATGACCTGACCATGGCCCTGGTAACCCGTATAGGTGCTAATACTCCCTATAAAATATGTCAGGACCGTAAGCAAGCTGATACCGTCCTCTATGGGCGAATATTAAATGTGACTGAAAGAATATTGAACCAGCAGCGAGAGCTGGACCGGCCGATGCAGGAACAGGTATTAGTTGTAGCTGAGGTTACCTGGAAAGACCTTCGTACCGGCGAGTTATTGTTGGACAAACAGAGATTCCGTTTCAGTGGCAATTATGCCGCCCTGATGAATGATAGTATTGAAGCCGCCAGTAGAGAAGCGGTCAATAAAATGGCAGTTGATATTGTTAATGCAATGGAAGTTGGCTGGTAAAGTAGGGCGTTTTCAGCCTGATCAGTTTTTTACTTTACCGTCGCTTAACCTTATTTATGAAAGGCTTAAAAAAGTAGATGGCCCAGGATAACAATAAAAAAGATAATAAAGACAATAAAGAGCCCAATCGCGGCAATGATAAGAAAAAGCCGATCGGCTTTCTCAATATTAAGCCCGGTGGTGGTGCTAACTTCTTTATTTTGTTAGTAATGCTGGTATTGTTAAGCTCTTCAATTTTTGAGGGTTTTTCAGACCAGGGTGTGGAAATAACCTATGATGAACTCATAGCCAGAATCGAGAACAGTGAAAAGCCGGTTTTGAGTCTTACCTGTACCGAAAATGTTATTAAAGGCCAGCTCAAGGATGATGCTATGGTGGGGCGTGACCCTAAGGAAAAGTCATTTTATGTGACTGTTCCCGGTGAGGTTATCGATACCGTAAGCGAAAAGGCAGTTGATAATAATGTAAGCCTGAAATTTGAGAAGCCCAGTTTGTGGAATACTCTGCTCTTGTCGATTTTACCCTGGCTGCTTATTTTTGCCTTTATGTATTTCTTCTTCTTCCGGCAGATGAAAGGGGGCGGTGGCATTCTGGGTAATTTTGGCCGCAGCCGCCATACAGTGCATAATCGGGAGCAGTCAAAGGTTACATTTAAAGATGTTGCCGGTATTGACGAGGCAAAAGATGAAGTTCAGGAAATAATTCAGTTCCTGCGTAATCCGCGTAAGTTCCAGCGGCTCGGCGGCCGTATCCCTCGTGGCGTACTGCTGATCGGTGAGCCGGGTTGCGGTAAGACGCTCATGGCCAAGGCTATTGCCGGTGAGGCTGATGTCCCGTTTTTTAGTATATCTGGTAGCGACTTCGTAGAAATGTTTGTTGGCGTGGGTGCTTCCCGCGTTCGCGATCTGTTTAAGCAGGCCAAGGATAATTCTCCTTGTATTATCTTCCTTGATGAGATAGATGCCGTTGGCCGTAAACGCGGCTCTGGTATCGCCGGCGGTGGCAATGATGAAAGGGAACAGACCCTTAATGCTATTCTGGTTGAAATGGACGGGTTCAGCACTAATGATCAGGTGATCGTTATGGCTGCTACTAACCGGGCCGATGTGCTGGATAATGCCCTTACCAGGCCGGGTCGATTTGACCGGCAGGTTTTTGTCTCTTTACCCGATGTTAAAGGTCGTAAAGGTATTTTGGAAGTTCATGCCCGCAAGATCAAAATGGCTGGCGATGTTGACCTGGAAAGACTGGCCAAAGCCACTCCTATGTTCAGTGGTGCCGATCTGGAAGCGATAATA
The DNA here is from genome assembly GCA_016932145.1 of Sedimentisphaerales bacterium. Taxonomy (GTDB): domain Bacteria; phylum Planctomycetota; class Phycisphaerae; order Sedimentisphaerales; family SM23-30; genus JAFGDI01. The sequence goes on along the minus strand of JAFGDI010000268.1, from coordinate 2,411 downwards.
AATGAGGCTGCCATACAGGCAACACTCAGTGAAAAAGATGCTGTGGAAATGGTTGACCTGGAAGAGGCACGCGATAAGGTTCGCTGGGGTCGGGCTGACCGCAGTAAAATGGTTGATCACAAGGAGCGGAAAAATACTGCCTACCACGAAGCTGGTCATGCTCTGGTGCAGGCTATGCTCAAAAATACCGACCCGATACACAAGGTTAGTGTTATACCTCGCGGCCGTATGGGTGGTGCTACTTTCTCTTTGCCTGAAAAAGACCGTCATTATTATAATAAGTCATTCTGTCTGGACTATATCAAGGTATGTCTGGCCGGACAGGTTGCTGAGTCTATATTCTGCGGTGATATTACCAGTGGAGTTAAAGGCGACATTATGCAGGCTACGGGCATGGCCAAGGCTATGGTCACTGAGTGGGGTATGAGCGAAAAGCTGGGTTTTGTGCATTATAATCTGCCGGGCCAGACTGGTCCGTTCGGTGATATGACCTTTTCGCGTGACCATTCAGAAAAGACAGCTCAGGATATCGATGCTGAGATACGGTCTATAATTGATTCTGCTTATGTTGAAGTTCGCCAGATCCTTGAAAGTAATCGTGAAATAGTGGAGAATCTCTGTCAGGCATTGGAAAAATATGAAACGATCGATGGCGATGAAGTGCAGATGATCATAAATGGCCAGAAGATCGACCGGCCTACTGTTGCTGATCTGCTGGCAGTTGAACAGAATAAGTTTATTGCCAGTCAGGCTCAAACTCAAACAGATAATGGTAAGACAGCTATTAATGATGATCGTTCTGCTGATGATGAACAGCTTTGATAATTGACGAGAGGTATCTTTGTGCCGATTTTATTAAAACTTGATGAGATTGAGCCAGGCATGAAGCTCGCGGCTAACCTGATGAATCAGTATAGTATGCTGCGTCCGGCGGGACACTGCATTACTGACCGGGACATCGCTTCGCTTAAGAGACTCGTGCCTGATGCCGTTATCAGTATTAAAGACCCGTTCCTCGATGCTCTTATCGATTTCCATGATGATACCAAAGACTATGAGGTCTCTCGCAGGAGCAGGCAATCTATGGCCAAGGTAGCCGGTAAGATCAGCACGCAACTGCGAGATGGTGTTACCCTTGACGCCAAAAATGTCGCCGGTTTACAGCAGACGGTCGCCGAAATGATGGATTATATTCTTACTAATCCGGTTACTAATGCTGTTATCGAAAGAACTATGTCCTGGGACGATTATTTGCAGGAACATTCATCTAATGTTTTTTATCTGAGCCTGCTGGTTGGTAATACCATTAAAAATTATATCAAGGCCGAAAGAGAGCGATTATCTGCTGCTAAGGTCGTGAAAAATGCCATGGATATTAACCCGCTGGCAACCGCTGCTCTTTTGCATGATATTGGCATGGTCCCTCTTTCTTATCTTTATAGTAAGGCCGAGCCGCTTACTGAAGAAGAGCTGGAAAAAGTCAGGCAGCATCCTATGGTTGGGGCTGATATGCTGCCTGAGCTAATTGACCCGATGGTCAAACTCATAATCAAGTCGCATCATGAAAATAATGATGGTACGGGTTATCCTAATCGATTGCCAGGCGATAAGGTCAATATCTTCGCCAGAATAATAAGGGTTACTGATGCCTATAGCTCAGCGGTTTGTGATAAGATATACAAAAAGGCCAGGCACCCGGCTGTTGTCCTGCATGAAATGCTTTATAGCCCGGTCAGTCGTTGTTATGACCCGGTAGTATTAAAGGTTTTCGCCGGTATTGTTCAGCCTTTTCCGATCGGGGCCAAGCTGCTTTTAACCTCTGGAAAATGGGCTGTTGTTGTCCGTTATAATGATAAAAAACCATTCAATCCCAAGGTCGTTGTTGCCTATGATGAATTTGGCGATCCGGAATCTCCTCAGGTTGCCGGGGTGGTTCGTGAACTGGGCAGTTCTCCTGATCTTATTGTACAGAGCTATGCCGGTTATGATATGACCAGTTTGCAAAATGATTCTTATGATGCCGAACTGACAGATCTTGACCCCAAAGATATGTTTGACCTGCATTATCCCTGATTATGCGGTTTAATCGCCCAATGTCACCAGACAAGAAATTAACCGTGTACGGTTACTCATTATAATGCGACGAATTGCCACAAGAAAAAGCAAAAACTCAATACAGGCACGCATGGTACCTCTTATCGATGTGGTATTCCTTTTGCTCATCTTCTTTATTATGACGGTTAATTTCAGTCAGCAGGAGGGCTTTTTGGCGGCTGAGTTACCTGCCAATGCCCATTCTGCGACCAGTTCTGAGATTGACCCGCTGGCTGTTTATATTATCTCCCAGCAAAATGGCGATTGTCAGATAGCTATCGGCAATGAAGCTGTTATTATTCCTCAGGGTGCAGATT
>JAFGDI010000267.1 GCA_016932145.1 Sedimentisphaerales bacterium | reverse complement strand
TTCCTGGCGTGATTATAGCGGGATAATTTCTGAGACTGTTTTATAGCAGGTGAAGGTATTTATTATACAATATAATTGGCAAAATAAGCCTTGAATAGCAGGTGTTGGTATTATTTGTCCTATAATTGATACTTCTTTCCAGTTGTATTAATTAGTTGATTTTAGGATAATAGAGACTGCTTATCAGAGAGATATATTTGCTGTTACTTTCTCAGTAACATTATAAGAGCCTGAAAGTCAGATCACCCTCCAAATATCTGATATTGCATGATTTATATTGAAATTGCGTATTCCAGCAATGGAAATTGGAAAATATTGTAGGGCGTATGGTTGCGGCGGTTTTTGCCTGATATCCGCTTATATCACACCTCTGGTTTCACTTGAGAAACAAAACAAAACAAAAGTGCTTTCGGAGAAAAAACATGAAAAAAACAATTAAAGCATTCACTCTTATCGAGTTACTGGTGGTTATTACCATCATAGCTCTCCTGGTGAGCATTCTTATGCCATCACTAAACAAAGCCAAACAACAAGCAACCATGGCCGTGTGCCTCTCAGGCCAGAAGCAGTTGATGGCCGCCTATATAATGTACACAAGTGATAATAATGACTCTATGGTTAGGCCTTGGACGCAGAATGGAAAACTTGGTGATTGGGTTAATGATCCGATCAATGCAGCTGGTACTGTTATGGGTGACCCCAGAATTTCAACCCCTGAGGATGAAAAAAGAGGAATTGAAAAAGGGGCTCTCTGGAAATACTATAAAGACCATAATTTGGTACATTGCCCCGGTGATAAAAGATCGTTTTCTGCACCTTTATATACGAGCTTAACCAGTGGTTTGGGTGGTTGGCGTAGTTATTCTATTGTTGGTACTCTAAACAATAGAAATGCTACTGGACAGAATGAGAAAAGGTTTGGTCTTAATAGTGCTTCTTCACCTGATAATGTAATCGCAAAATTCTCAAGAGTAAAGATGCCTCAGGAAAAGTATGTTTTTATTGAGGAAGGTGACCATCGTGGTATTAACATGGATCAGTGGTTAATACAGTTTGACCAGACCACATATGACAGATTGATTGATTCGATAGGTATTTACCACAATAAGAAAGGTACTTTTAGTTTTGCTGATGGGCATGCATCCGTACATGATTGGCAATCAAAAGAGATTATAAACTGGTTTACCAGTTATTTGGTAACAAGAACCCCATCAGGGACACCTGATTACATTTGTAAGACGGATAAGCCAAATGTTGACATTAAATGGCTGATTGACCATGCTCCTCAGGCAGCGGTTCCAAATCGCAGATAGTATTATATACTTTTAATAATATAAAACGGATCTTAAATCAAATTGACTTAAGATCCGTTTTTGTTTTTTAATACCAAAATTCTTGCTGGGTACCAATATCTCAATTACAGATTATAATCCTTTATCTTGCGATATAGGGTTCTTTCGCCTATGCCTAGCATTTTGGCGGCTTGTTCTCTGTTGCCGTTTACCATTTCCAGGGTTCTTTTAATTGCGGTTTTTTCCAGTTCATTCAGGTTCAGGCCGGCCAGGTTGCCGATCTCTTCATCGGTTACTGCGGTGTCGTGTATCTCTATTGGCAGGTCGGTTATGTCCAGCAGTTCGGAATCTGCCATTACGACCATCATTTTCACGCAATTTCTCAATTCGCGGATATTGCCGGGCCAGTCATAGCTTTTTAGTACCCGAATAGCAGCCGGGGTAAAGCCTTTTACCTCGCGTTTTTCACTTGTGGCAAATTCCTCCAGAAAATGGTTCAATAGCAGAGGAATATCTGCCTTTCGTTGCCGCAATGATGGTATCTGAATATTCACGCCGCGAATGCGATAGTAGAGGTCCTGGCGAAATTCCTTTTTCTCGATCATCTCTTCCAGATTCTGATTAGTTGCACTGATTATCCGGACATCGACCTTAGTGCCTTTTACCGCACCAACAGGTACTACCACCTGATCTTCCAATACCCGCAGCAGCTTAGCCTGCATATTCTGGGGCATGTCCCCGATCTCGTCCAGAAATAGTGTTCCCCCATCAGCCATAGCAAAGAAGCCCTTGCGGTCAGATTCTGCCCCGGTAAAAGCACCGCGAACATGACCAAAAAGCTCGCTTTCCAGCAGCGTATCGCTCAGCCCGGCACAATTCACCGGAATGAACGCACCCTTACGGCGGGGCGAGTTAAAGTGGATCGCCTCAGCACAAAGCTCTTTGCCCGTACCGCTCTCACCCTGAAGCAATACCGGTACATTGGAATCAGCGGCCCGGTTGAGCTTATCGAGTATTTTCAACATGGCAGGTGATTCGCCTACCACGCCGGCAAAATCAAATTTCTTCTCCAGTTGCGTCTGCAACCGGCGATTCTCGCGTTCCAACTGCACCTTATTAGCCGCACGATTCACCACCGCACGCAGTGTGTCCAGGTCGATAGGTTTGGGTATATAGTCATAAGCGCCATAGCGCAGGGCTTGTTTACAGGTCTCGATCGAGCTATGGGCGGTTATCAATACCACCGCACAAGATCTTTCATTGGCCGTAACTGATTCTACTATCTTGAGGCCATCAATCTTACCGCCCAGTTTCAAGTCGGTTACTACCACATGCGGGTCGCCCAGATTGATGATGTCCATCCCTTCTTCGCCGCTATTAGCTATGGTCAGTTCATAGCCCTCGCGTTCCAGAGCCTCGGCCAGTGCTTCGGCGTGGGCAACCTCATCTTCGATTATCAGTACGGGTATCTTATTTTGATTTTTGTTCATCGTTTTCTCGGTTGAGACGCATCAAGAGGCGTCTTGGTGTTATGTCAACTCATTTTGCTGTTCAGAGGCACAATTAAGCGTCTCTACGGGGTGTCAGTGGCAGGGCTATGGTAAAAGCTGTTCCTTTGCCCGGTTCGCTATGCAGGGTTATATGCCCGTTCATTTCTTCTATTATACGCCGGCAGGTTGGCAGGCCCAAGCCGGTGCCACCAGAACGAGTCGTAAAGTAGGGGTCGAATATCTTTTCCAGATTTTCCAGTGGAATACCCGGTCCGGTATCGATTATCTCTATCAGTTGTTCACCGCCGGAGCCCTGGCTTCTGATGATCAGCTCACCGCCGGTCTCGCTCATAGCCTGAGTGGCATTAATCAGCAAATTTAATATCGCCTGTTTGAAATGGTCAACATCGATCCGACAGACAGCCTTTTCGATTGGCAAACTCCGGCGGATACGAACCTTATGGCATTCGGCCTGAGGCTCATAAAAATCGACCAGATCGTCAAGCACCTCATTTACATCCTGCTCTATAGGGTGTAGTTCCATCTTCCCGGCATAACGCATGAAGTCATTGAGCGTTTCGCTCAGTCGGTCACTTTCGCCGGTCAGGGTGGTCAGCTTGCGTAATTGACGACGCAACTTCTTTTCCGGCTCATCGATCAGACTGAAATCAAACCCATCTTCTATCGTGGCTTCCTTAAGCATATAATCTATATCTTCGTGCAATAATTGCAGATTCACCTTGATTATAGACAGGGGATTTCTTATCTCATGGGCCAGATTACTCGTCAGGTCACCCAGATGTGCCATTTGCTGAGCCTGTTTGAGCCTTTCTGTCAGTTGCCGGCGAGTTTGCCTGAGACGCTTTACGGTGCGATACTGTAAAATAACACCCAGACCAACGCCGGCTATAAAAAGTACAACACACAATATATAAATATAATAATTAGTCATAGCAAACAATCAAACCTTGACTTAAATTGGTAATTATTTAACCATTGTTAGCCAAATAATTTCAGTTACACATATGAATCATAACCATATCAGGGTGAAATTGCAAGAAAAAGATGCCGTTTTGGCAGGTTTTTCTTGTCGTTGGGTTTTGTTCAGTGTGGAAATGTGATTCTGTGTAACCGTTCACGAAAAAAGTAGCACAAGCGTCTCGCTTGTGATTATTCATTCAAAACCAACAACCAGGTTCAAGATTAATTACTTTTATGGTTGAGGCCAATCTTGTTCAGCCTACTTTGGCTGTCAGCGTTATTAATCTCAACCGAGACGGTTTAGCTACTTGAAACACCGCGTGAACGGTTACGATTCTGTTAAGTATGACTAATATACTATAAAAACATATCACTGATATATTGCCGGGTCAACAGCTCCTGCATCAGCAAAGCCTTTGAGTCTTATCCGGCAGCTATCGCAATGGCCGCAGGAACGGCCAAGCTCATCGGGGTCATAACAGCTATGGGAAATGCTATAGTCCAGACCCATTTCCAAGCCGGAACTGATTATCTGGGCTTTGGTCAGGTTCAGCAAAGGGGCCTGAATACGGAAATGGCCCGCTCCTTCTACTCCGGCTTTAGTGGCCAGATTGGCCAGAGACTCAAAGGCGGCTATAAATTCACCCCGACAGTCAGGATAGCCGCTATAATCTACAGAATTAGCGCCAATGAAGATATCGAAGCTGCCCAGCACTTCAGCCCAGCCCAGGGCCAGTGAGAGCATTATGGTATTTCGTGCCGGGACATAAGTTACAGGTATATCAGATGTTTCTGTATCTTTAGGCACTTCCTGGTCGCTGGTAAGGGCTGAACCGCCAAAGGCACGCAAGTCCAGCTTAATTATCTTATGTTCTTTAATGGCAAGGTATTGGGCGATTTTTGCTGCTGCTTCCAGCTCTGCTTGATGCCTTTGGCCGTAATCAATTGTCAGGCCATAAAGCTCAAACCCGGCGGCACGGGCGTACCCTGCCGAGGTGAAGCTGTCCAGACCGCCGCTGAGTAATACTACCGCCTTTTTACTGTTACTTGCCATTTTCTAACCTTTTTGTTACAATGTCTGAGCCTTAAACCGGCTTGTATATACTTTTTTCTGTTCCAACTTTCGGGGCAGAAGCGAGTGTTAATTATAATAAGAATACTTACGGAGTTAAACTTAAAAAATGACAACTCAGGACCCTAAAGCCTTACTTGAGACCTTTGCTAATCCGCACCCTAACCGCGAATATGAAATAGAGATCAATTGCCCGGAATTTACCAGTGTATGCCCGGTTACCGGCCAGCCTGATTATGGCACGGTAACTATTACCTACAGTCCTGATCAGAAATGTGTTGAGCTCAAGAGCCTGAAGTTCTATATTCAGTCTTATCGCAACAAGGGTATATTCTATGAAAAGCTCACCAATGACATTCTTAATGACCTCTCCGCTGTTATTGAGCCTAAATGGATGCTCGTGACCGGGGATTTCAATGCTCGCGGCGGAATTACCACCCGCGTTACTGCCGAATATATTGCTGAGGGCATGGAAGAGGAATAATGGCCAGGTATTAGTAATAAAGAGCCGGGCGTGGCTTATCTCACGCCTGGTATCTGTGTTACTTTTGTACCAGCCAGTGTCGTCCCATCATTCAAATATGTATCGCCAACCTGTCCAAATCCTGGTTTATGCTTTTCGCCTTTATGATGGTGAACCACGCTGGCTACTGCTAAAACGCAGTCCGGACAGGGGCGGGTTCTGGCAGGGGGTTACCGGAGCGATTGAACCTGGTGAAGCTATTGAACATGCGGCTTATCGAGAGTTGGCCGAAGAAACTTCATTAGTTCCACTCTGGTTAAGATCGGCCCATCTGCAATATCAGATCACTTTGCGGCCGGAATGGACTGTAAGGTATAATTTCGATCCGGCTGTCAGTACCATTACCGAACATGTGTTTTTTGCCAGACTGCCGGATGATGCTTTTCCTGTGCTCTCACATGAACATACTGAGTTCAAATGGCTCGAGCTTGCAGAGGCTTTAACCATGTTGAAATGGCCCAAGAACATTGAAGCTCTGGACAAGGTTGCCCGGCTTCAGAGCCAGCAGCATTGAGTTGCCGGCAAACGGAGATATTAATCATGCAGACTACTTTTCATATTATGGCCAAGCCTATCGGGGCGCGATGCAATCTGGCCTGTTCTTATTGTTATTATCTCCATAAAGAAAATTCCTATGTAACCGATCCCAACGACCGAAAGATGAGTGAAAATGTACTCCGAAGTTTTATTCGCCAGTATATAGATCATCAGCCCGGCCCGGCGATCAGCTTTTCCTGGCAGGGCGGAGAGCCGACTTTGCTGGGCGTAGATTATTTTGAGCATATTGTCGAACTGCAGAATCTATACTGTCCGCCGGATAAAGCTGTTGCTAATGACATTCAGACCAATGGCACCTTACTCGATGACCGCTGGTGTGAGTTTTTGCGTTCCAACCGTTTTCTTGTGGGCGTGAGTGTTGATGGCCCGCCGCATATACACGACCATTATCGGTTGCAGCATAATGGGACTGGCAGCAGTGACAAAGTGGTCGCCGGCATAAGACTAATGCAAAAGCATCAGGTGGAGTTTAATACTCTCACTGTGGTTAATCGCCTTAATGCTCAGCACCCTCTGGAAGTTTATAATTATCTGACCGGCGAACTCGGGTCGAACTTCCTGCAGTTCATTCCCTGTGTTGAATCGGTTGATTTTGATCATACTGCTCCGGGTAAGATCGGGCATGAGCGTATGCCTCGTATCGGTGAGCCTCAGGCCCGGCCTGGCAATCCCGGTTCTATTGTTACTGACTGGAGTGTTGACCCTGATGATTATGGCAATTTCCTGATCAGCATATTTGACCATTGGGTCAGGCATGATGTCGGCCGCATATTTGTCCGGACCTTTGATGTTATGCTGGGCCTCTGGCTGGGTATGGGCTCATCTTCCTGTGATTTCGGTGAGATCTGCGGTAAGGCCCTGGCTCTGGAACACGATGGCAGTGTGTATAGCTGCGATCATTTCGTTTACCCGCAGTATAAGCTGGGCAATCTCACGCGTACGCCCCTGAA
>JAFGDI010000266.1 GCA_016932145.1 Sedimentisphaerales bacterium | reverse complement strand
CGCCAGCTCCAGCAGGATCATATCTTCGAGTACCTTACTGCCATAAGCAGCTACGGTTATATCTTCGAGCATCTGGCTATCAAGAAAGACACCGTTCACGACCGCACAGGTAGAGTTATCCTCAGAGCGAGGATAAGCAGCGGGTGAATCGGGGGCCGCACAGCCGGCCGCCGCCAGAAGCAAGCCAAACAACAGCAATAAAACGCATCTCATTATTATATCTTCTCTCACTTCCAGTTAATAGGATCTTTATCATACTTACTGACAAAGGCTTCGAGCCGCCCGAGGAATTGCTCATTGAGCCGCCCGGCGATACGGGCCAGGATCAGGCGTTCGGAATTACTATGGCCCACACATATAGTTGTGACCCCGGCGTCCTGCAATTTCAGGGCATCATGATGCTTAAGCTCTCCGGTAAGATAGAGATCACAGCCGCGGGCGATAACGGCATTAAGCAGCGAACCGCAGGAACCGGCCGCAACGGCAACCGTGCTTGCCCGTCCGCTTTCCGGGCCGATAATGCCGACACACTTGACATGCAGGCTTTTTTTAACTGCGGCGATAAGGGTCTTTTTCGCCACCGGCTTTGCCAGTTGACCCCAGCGGCCCAGGCCATGCTCGGGGCTCTTTACCAGCGGATATATCTCATAGGCCACCTCTTCATAGCTATGAGCCGCACGCATGGCCTTTACCACTTCACTTAGCCGGGCCTGAGGTACAATAGTCTCAAGCCGGTTTTCCCGGACCATTTCCACACTGCCGGGCGTGCCGATGGCCGGGTGGCTCTCCGGCCCGCATTTAAATGAGCCTGTCCCTTCGGTGCGGAAACTGCACTGGGTGTATTTTTCCTTTTCGCCGACCGTTCCCGCCCCCGCAGCGAACATTGCCTGAGCAACCCTTTCGGTTTGGTCAACCGGAACGAAAACCACAATCTTATAGTTATCCGCCGGCTGCGCCTGAGCCAGAGCCAGCGGCTGGGGGTCTTTTATGCCGATGATCTCCGCCAGCATATCATTGACTCCCCCCTGTGCCATATCCAGAGCGGTATGCAGAGCATATATGGCTTTACCCGAACGAATAACCTCATAAAGCAAAGGAGAAGCCTTCATACCCGGCACGATCTGCTTTACCGCCTCGAAAAGCGGTGGATGATAGGCCAGAATAAGCTCCGCCTGCCGGTCACGAGCCTCAGCAAGAACCGCCGGGGTAAGATCAATAGTAAGGATCACCTTTTTTATATTTGACGCCGGGTCGCCGGCGAGTAAGCCGACATTATCCCAGCTTTCCGCCAGCGAGAGCGGTGCTATTTTATCCAAAAAGGGCATTATCTGAGCTAATTTCATAATCACCTGCCTGTAATTCAAGCTACAATAACATTTTACAGAAAACTGGCCTTATCAGACAATAAGTATATACCCACAAGCCATTTAATGCACGATTTTTTTATGCTAAAACCGACCTGAGACACAACAACCACAACAGACAGGCTCTGAGAATTGCCCTCAGGCTTGCTTTCTTCGAGAAATAGTATATGATTTAATATTAGAAACTTTAATAGGACCGGAAAAGATGCATATTGTCAAAAACATAATTATCCTGCTGTTCATTCTGGCTACTCTAACAGCAACCCTGAACCGGCCCAGTCACGACTGGGATAGCATAGCTATACCAGACATCAGTTCGTTCATCGCCACTGATCTTGGCCTGACAGCGTCGCCGGCGAACCTATCCCGCAGCAATATCAGCAATAATGACAGATGGGGTAGTTCGTCTTTATTCAGCGTCCTTATCATTACCAGCTATGGCGACCCGCTGACCATAAAGAAAACCTGTTCCAACCCTTTTGCCGACGGCAGGTCAAAACCGGTAAAAATACCACATACCCTTGTATCTCTCGGCTGCAAACTCACTATTTAAACTCCGGATGGGGTAATCGCCCCGCTATTCATTCTTATTTCATTTGTAACCGTTCACATCGAAGAAAATCCGTGTGAACCGGTACATTTCATTTTATTTCACATCTGACAAGGTTAATGCAGAGTATTTACAAATGCTCCGCTCTTGATGGTTACCAATAACATCAAGATATCGGTGTATTCAAAGCCTACTGCCAAATACCGCTGTCAGGGGCAACCAATAACATTTATCCGGAGTTATAATTATGCAATCAGATAATATCAAAGACCAGGAAATCACATTACACACTCGTGAACTCTTAGAGCAGGGCAAATACCAGGAAGCCTTACAATACCTTAAGAAAACTGGCAAAAGAAACCACCAACTGGACAATATCAGAGGGGTATGCCTCATCCGGCTGGGGCAATATGAAGAGGCCATTTCAGTATTAAAAGAGATAGTATTTCAGGGGAATATCTGTATCCCTCAGGACACCCCGGTATCATACCAGATAAACTTTGCCACAGCAATGATCATGGCTAATAAAAAATCTGGAGCCATTTCGGTACTGACAAGCCTGAATGAAAAGACCTGCCCACAGGTCTGCCAATTAAAGCGTGCCATTAAAAACTGGGCTAAAGGACTGAATTTTTGGGAGAAACTATGCTATCTCTCCGGTTCATATCCTCAAAAGCCAATCACACTGGATTTCGTACCCGGCGAGCTATAAGGTTTAAAATATTAATGCCGGAGCTGGCTATTTCCGGCTCCGGCATTAACGCTCTTTTAATTGTGAGTTCTTATCTTATTCAGCACGCTTTACGGTAATAACACCGGCAGAATAAGCCGGGGCTATAAAGCGGATCGTCTGATCATCAGCACCGAGCACTTTAGCCTGAACCTGAATGAGATTCTTATCAGCCAGACTATTGGCAGCATAAATATCATCTGAGGCCACATATTCCATGAAGCACTTGCCCGGCACAAAGCTGCTGTCAACGGTAAATGCCAGCGACTTTGCTTCCGGATCAGCATTAACCATCTTAATATAAAGGGTCTGACCATCAGCAGAGAGCGTGGCCACACTGTTTATATCAGCATCGCCGCCGGTCATTTCCAGACGGTTAGGAGCAAAATGATCCCACCAGAGCTTCATAATGATATAGTTCGGGGCCACAAAATAGCCGGTATGGTCAAAGTTGATAAAGGCATTATTCCAGTCACCGGCAGACACATGACGCAGGAATAAAGCCGGGCCGCCCAGGGTAAAATAACTCCCCTGCCGTTCAAATACATTGAGCAATGCCCCGCAATGCAGACCGGTACGCCAGTCGATAGACTGAGCATTCCATTCTGACATATATATCTGAAGGTTGGGATTAGCCGAATTGGCAATGAGATTTGACATGCCCACCAGGAAATTCTCATAGGCCAGTGGACCGGACTTAAAGGCACTGGGGCTTTCATAGCGATGCACGCTGATATAGTCAACCAAAGCAGCGCAGGTATTGATTACGGTCGTATTCCAGCCGGAAATATTCATATCGCCACCACCACAGGCAATGAGCTTGATCGGGAAATTCAATTCCTGTGCCTTGGCCCGCAAAGCAACAGCATATTCAACTGCCAGGTCAGCATAAGCCGTAGCCCCTGCCTGCCAGGTTTCATTATCAATTTCCCAATATTCAACATTATACGGCTCGGGATGACCATTGGCAGCCCTTACTGCTCCCCAGGTAGTGGTAATATCGCCATTACAATATTCCATCCAGTCCAGAGCATCCTGCATATATTGTTCCGGAGTAAGTTTATAGGGTATAGAAACACCACAGGTCATATTCAGTATGCCTATATTAATAACCAACAAAGGTTCTATGTCATACATCTCACACATACGCAGAAATTCATCTGTTCCATAAGAGTTAGTATCCTGATCTTCCCAGAGATAGATCGGAAATTTATGACGATCTACCTGGGCACCTATACCATCTTTCCAGAAATAAGCTGAAGCATAGCAGCCGCCCGGCCAGCGAATGATCGGAGCCCGCAAGTCATTAACCGCTTCCAGCAGGTCTGGACGATAACCGCCGGTTGCCAGAGAATCCTGCCCCATAAGGCTTACCTGGTCAAGCATAAGAGAACCAGGACCAAGCAATCTGATCCGCAACGAACCGGAATCTGTTGCTGCTGAAGGAATAATACTATAAGCATACTCCGACCAGCCCGAAGCCACAGCTCCAATAATATCCTGACCGATTACCGTATCACCATCAAGAAACTCAACGGCAAGACCGGCGGCAACAGAGCCTTTGGCCCAGAATGAGCCGGTATAATTCTGGCCAATAAACTTGAAGTTATCTTGAATGATACCTGAATCACCGGTAGCGGTTACCAGACTGATACTATAATCATCATTAACCGCTTCCGTTGCATTCCAACTGGTTGTAACATTACCAAATGACTGCCAGAAATCAACTACACTCTGAGAATAAGGCAATGCCGGAACACCTGCAAAAAGCTCAGAAGAATCAGACAGATCAGTTACCGAGATGTTGCGATAGCGGCTCTGGGTTGACCAGGTACCAACACCAACATAACCGGCAGTATATATACTGCTATCGGTAAAGTCAAATAACTGCTCATCATCAATCCAGACGGAGATATTATTGTTTTCACAGCGAATACGAACAGTGTACCACTGACCAGTATTCATAGAGCCGGACACTGTAGAAACATTACTGCGGCTGCCATTGATCGCCTTTTCAATAGCATGCTGAGTGTTATTCCAGCCGCCCAGATTAAGCCAGTAATAATTGTTATCATCAGAAAGAAATTCAATAAGGAATCCTTCTGAGCCGCTGTCCTTTCGGGCCTCCATGGTCAATTCATATTGCGACCAGCTCTTATCACCGAAATTCAGAATTACATTAGTTGAATTAGAAGACTGGACCAGTTCATTTCCGTTTTCTATGGTCCATACTCCCCCGCCTGTACCGTTGTTCATCTCAAAACTGCGATTCCAGACAAGCTCGCCCCACAGACCGCCATTGGCAGAATGATAAATATGCTCATAGAACTGACCATAAACAAAGGGGTGAATAGTATTAACCACATTACCAGTATTAATATAAAACGGATCATCGGCAACCTGTATCGAACGGGTGAAATTATCCTGCTCATAACTCATTGTATTACTGAGCCAGTCACCAGCCAGCTCATCAAGAGCGAAAGGCTTCTCCGCTGCCATCCAGAGAGCTGCCAGAACAGAGAAATCAGCCAGATCTATCGTGCAGTCAAAGTTATAATCACTGCCCAGATAACCCCAGACACCGCAGGAATCATCAAACACATAAGCCTTAACTGAGCCAACCCGCTTATCAGCATAAGATGGATCTGCACTTGTTACACTATGACTGACCAGCTCGTAAGCAGCAAAATCATAACCGGCATCAGCTATACTTAATGTTACCTTACGAGAAATGTTCCAGTTAGCCGGCGTAAAATTCACCACTACCGGCTCGCCACTGCCATTACCTGCATCTATACCTTCCGGCACTACTACCGTAACGGCCACATCAGCCTGTGGCTGCTGAAGCAAACTGATATAATAATCATCAGTATGGGCCAGATCTGTAGTATAAAGAACCGTCCGGCTCTGTGTTTCACTTATCTGCACCGGCACATACCAGAGCAGGTCATTCATTGCCACAAAGCTGTCACTGAAGCGAACATCATCAATAGCCCCAACAATAAAATCGGTATTGCCATTGTTATACCAGCCCCGACCAAAGGTCCAGACACCTGTGGCGACAAAGCTGTGATCCACATCGCCAAAGCCAAGAGCATCAATATCATAACTGCCAATCTCAACAAAACCGTTACCATCCATCGCATCTATGTTAATATCGACCATATCGCCATTACAACGAACTACCAGATTGTACCATTGACCCGCCTGAGGGACATAGCCAGTTACAAGTTCCAGCAATTCTCCTGAAACTGTTGCATATTGCAGCTTTATACTACCTGCACCATCTGCCTGAAGATAAAAAGCAGCCAGCCTGCTATCACTGAGCCCGGCAGAGCCATCTTTGCCTATAAGGGTCTTGAGGCTGCCTGCAACATCAAGTTTGAATGATATCTCAATTGTCCAGACTTCCGGTGACCAGGCTATAAAATCTGCCGACTGCTGATAGCCATCTTCTGTACCATCAAATACTACTGACATGCCCTGACCATCGGGTGAATTGCCCAGGGCCGAAAAAGAAGGACCATTATCGGCATTCCAGGCATAAAAACCATAACCATTACCGGATAGATCCAGAGAACCTACCCGCCCGAAATATGTGCCATAGGCTTCTGTACCAGGAGTGCCATCTTCAAAATTCCAATGCAATACTGTCGCCGCCGACAAAGTCGAACTTAACAGTGCGAACACTACTAATACGAACATACTCAATGATACACGAAAATTTCTTAATGACATCTTGTCCTCCTGTGAACATTCTGACTGAAACTGAAACTCATACACTACACATACCTCAATTATAACATTGGGTATGTTTGTTCCCGAAGTTTATTTTGCATTTTTTTGGTTAATTTCTGATTAAACCTGAACTTACACCAATAAAAAAACCACTTCTGCCAATAATAAACACCATTATTGGCGAAGTGGTCTTAAGTTGCTTACGCATAATCAATTATATGCGTAGAGAAGTTATTATCACCATTGACATGATGATGCCGGGTAACGCTGACAATCCAGCCATTCCAGAGCAAACATTGCAAAATCTGCTATATTCACCCGGCAATCGCCGTTATTGTCATATAACAAGGCATTATCAGGATCTTCTACACAGACAAAACTGCCCGGCACCAGATCAGTGTACTTAACTGCAACCTCTGTCGGAGTAAGGGCATAGCTGTATATCTCCAGCTCATCTATATAGGCATCAACTGAGTTTTCGCCGGCACGACCACCCACAGATAGCGGAGAGGTTGGCAAAGCGTAATTAGCCAGATTGATACTTAATGTCGCACCCTGATCACCATCAACATAAAGTGACAGTAGATCACTGGCTGCATCGTAGGTCAGAGTAAACATATGCCAGTTAAGGTCTGCTGTGTCAACCTCAGGACCATAAGCCCTGCCGCTGGCAGTCTCAATAATAGCACTTTCAATATAGCCGCCAGCAGTATCACTACCCAGCAACCAACCGGCAGTACCGGCATCCAGCTTACTTATCGGCAAATGCCAGCCAGAGACAACATTTGTCTTCATCCAGAAGTTAACGGTCATACCTTCACGATAGAAGTTAAAGAAATCACCATCGATAGCCACAAAGTCACTGTCGCCTGTAAATTTAGCAGCATCACCAGCAAAACCGGCAGCTTCATCACTTGAGGCATAAACCATTATACCATCACCTGTGGTAAGGGTGTTTTCACCCAGTTCGCCATCATGAGTTGGCACGCCGGTTACTTCTGTAGCTACTGAATCTGTCAGGTTACCCTCAAATTTCCAGTAACCCATAAGACGCGGTGTCCACAAATAGGCTTTGTCACTCTCAGCTGAGAATGTGGCATTTGAGGCCACACAATAATACTGGCCTTCCTCTGCCAGAGTTGCACCTGAAATAGTCAGGTTACGGGTAGTTGCTCCAGAAACAACGGCACCACTTGGCAATACACCATCAGCCAGAGCAACAGCATCACCATCTTTGAACCAGGCAAAGTCAGTAGCTGAAATGGTAGTAACTGTGAAAGTAGCATCAGGAGCAGCAACAACACCTACCGGCTGACCAGTTATAGAAACCACAGCATCGGCAGTTGTAAATAACATAACCGGGCCCGTTACAGGGGTTGCACCGGCTGTCTTAACAACATCAACACGCCAGCCGTAACCCTTGGAATAACCCAGAACCGGCAGGTCATAAGACTTGGTCTGAACTGAAACCGGTGTTGCGGTGGTATTGTTCGGGTCAATAGTATTAGGATCATCCGTGAAATATACATTGTATGAATAGGCAGTAGCTGAGGGATTAGCAGTTGACCAGCTCAGATCAGCATTTACATCTACATTTGTTTCCCGATATGATGGGCTGGGGAAAGCAAACTCAGATGAATTATTAAGCAGCTCTGCCTCAGTCAAAGCGGTATCACTTATACGCACTTCACCGAGCATACCAGTGATCCAGTCGCCATTACCACTATTATACATACCGCGGCCAAATGACCACTTACCCGCCAGACAGGAATGATCTGCTCCGGATGTACCCAGAGCATCCATATCAAAGGTTGAATCAAGAACATAACCATTACCATCGAGCTTATCAACATAGAATGTGATAATATTTACATTTTGCACAATTGCAACTCTGTACCAGGTATTGGCAACAGGAGTCAGATTAGAATCACAACTAACCAATTCCTCGCCAACAGTGCGATAAGTGAGGCGCAACCTGCTGGTCTCATCTGCTTTCTGAATATACATTGCTGACGCCGAAGATGATAAATAATCTCTGCCTATCATGGTCAGCCAGCCGCCGACACTGGAAAGATTGAATGAGAATTCAACTGTCCAGGTATCTGTGGAAAAATTATCCAGTGCCGGACTGTTAGTATAAAGGCACTGATTGGGCGTAAACTGGGCACAAATACCATAACCCAGAGGCCCATTTCCAGCAGCGGAAAAACTCGGCAGATTTGTAGCATCAGCATACAAACCAT
>JAFGDI010000265.1 GCA_016932145.1 Sedimentisphaerales bacterium | reverse complement strand
GTGCCTGGTAATGGTAATGATGTAGCTGCTATTACTGCTGCAATCGAAACGGCCAGGTCAGAAAAAAATAAGCCTTCGCTGATCAAGATAAAAACCGTAATTGGTTTTGGCAGTCCAAACCTTGCTGGTCAGGAAAAATGTCATGGCGCACCTCTGGGAGCTGATGAGATAAAGCTGGTTAAGCAGGGCTTTGGCTGGGATCCGGATAAGAGTTTTTATGTACCGGCAGAAGTATCTAAGCATATGAATTGCCTTGAAAAAGGTGGTAAGGCCCAGCAGGCCTGGAACGATGTTTATAATGCCTATAAGGCTAAGTATCCAGAGTTAGCTGTTAAGTTAGATGCTGCTATTGCTGGTAAGCTCGATTTTGATGTTGATAAAGTTATGCCGGAGTTTAAGGTTGGTGACAGTATTGCTACCCGTAAGGCTTCTCAGATGGCTATAGGCACTTTTATGCCTGATAGTGCTTTGATGATGGGTGGTAGTGCTGACCTGACCGGTTCCAACCTCACTAATTGGTCTGGTATGACCGATTTCCAGAAGGCAACACCACAGGGTCGTTACTTGCGTTTTGGTGTGCGTGAGCATGCCATGGGAGCGATCATGAACGGTATCGCTGCCACGAAACTGCTCAAGGTTTATGGCAGTACATTCCTGGTGTTCAGTGATTATTTGCGTGGTGCGATGCGGGTAGCGGCTATCAGCAAGCACCCGGTTATTTATGTCTATACTCACGATAGTATTGGTGTGGGCGAAGATGGTCCGACCCATCAGCCAGTAGAGCAGATAGCCTCTATGCGTGCTATGCCGGGCATGACAGTATTTCGTCCGGCAGATTCGTTTGAGACCGCCTATGCCTGGCAGTATGCTCTGAAAAATAATGATGGGCCAGTTGCACTGTGCCTTACTCGTCAGAATTTGCCTAATATGCAGGCATCTAAAGATAAGGGTAAGGAGGGCGTAGCTCGTGGTGCATATATAGTTGTTGACCAGGCTGAACCTGATGTTCTGCTGTTGGCTACCGGCTCTGAAGTTGAACTGGCTGTTGCCGCTGCCGCTGAGCTGGCCAAAGAAAATATTAAGGCTCGGGTTGTCTCTATGCCATCACTCGATATCTTTGATAAACAAGATAAAGCCTATAAAGATGCCATAGTACCGCCCTCAGTTCGTGCTCGTGTAGCTGTAGAGGCTGGTATTGATCAGGGCTGGCATAAATACATCGGTTTGGATGGAAAGTTTGTCGGTATGACCAGCTTTGGTATCTCCGGACCAGCTAAAAAGTGTTTTGAATACTTCAATATCACTACCAGTGCGGTAGTAAAGGCTGCTAAAGAAGTTATAGCAAACAACAAGTAATCGTTGAACTTTGCAGATATTAAGTCAAGACCAGGACGCAAGTGTCGTTCTGGTCTTGTTCTTTTTAAAAATATTTGTAACCGTTCACAGTTTTTACATAGATTACAGAGTTAAGGGCGTGTTGCCCAAAAGAAACAGACTATTCCTCGCATAACTATTATGTCAATATACTTGAGATGCCTAGCAATGCAATGCTAAGAATCACAAGCAAGGATGCTTGTGCTACCTTTGGGCAACACGCCCTTAACTGTGAACTAAATTGTTTAGTAACAAGTAATAAATATTTCTGGATCAGCCAAATATTTTTTTTTGGCTAAAGTGCAATAAAAAAGTCAATTTCTCGTATGAGCCAACAGTAATATTTTATTATTGTTCAGTTTGATTTCTGGTGCTATTTAATCGGGTGCTAAAGGGGGGATTTTTCTTGGACTTTTTCCCTGCAGGTTGTTAAATTTATATACAAGCTGATAAATTATACAAAACTGGCTTAATATCTCAGCCTTTATGGCTGTTCTGAAAATATTTCAAAAAATTAAGATGAAGATGGAATAGGAGCTTCGGGTGTAAAAACCTGTATTTTCCGTTAAAGTGTTCAGGATCAATTTATAAGGAAAATGGAAGATGAATCAAAAAAAAGTAGCGTACAGCATAATTCTGGCTTGTTGTACCCTGATCTTTAATGCAGGGTGTGATGAAAAAGAGGCCCGGCAGGTAGAGATTTCTGTTAAAGGAGCCGATAAGGCTGTTTTGTCTGAGGTGGCTGAAAATGTTGAGCAGGGTAAGGAAATTGCCTCTGTGGTAAAGTTCCCTGACATGTCTGGAACTAATTCATTCTATGTCAGTAACAGGGCGCCATTAGTTCCCAGTGTTTATATAAAATTGCCGGTAAAGGCGATCAAGCCTGACGGGTGGGTGGGTGAATTTCTCAATCGTCAGCGTGATGGACTGACCGGACAGCTTGGCAGTGTCAGTGCCTGGTTGCAGAAAGAAGGTAATGCCTGGCTGGCTCCAGATGGCAAAGGTGCCTGGGGCTGGGAGGAAGTTCCATACTGGCTCAAGGGTTTTGCTAATCTTGGCTATATCCTTGAAGATAAAAAGATCATAGATGAAGCCCTGGTATGGATAGAGGCCGCTTTAAACAGTCAGCGGGAAAATGGTGATTTTGGCCCGGATCAGCGTCATGGCAATGGTGACAGGGACTACTGGTCTAATATGATCATGCTTTATTGCTTGCAGTCATATTATGAATATAATTCCGATCAGCGGGTACTCGATCTTATGAGCAGGTATTTCAAACATCAGCTATCTGTTCCTGATGAGAATATGCTTACTGGTTATTGGGACAAGATGCGGGGTGGTGATAATATTTATAGTATTCATTGGTTGTACAATCGAACCGGAGAGCCCTGGCTGCTCGATCTGGTGGAAAAGATACATCGTTGTACGGCTGATTGGTGTATGGAAAATGATTTGCCTAACTGGCATAATGTAAATATTGCTCAGGGTTTTCTGGAGCCGGCTTTCTATTATCTCCAGACTAAAGAGCCAAAGCATTTGCAGGCTGCATATAATAATTTTACCAGAATTCGTGATATTTATGGCCAGGTACCAGGTGGAATGTGGGGCGGTGAT
>JAFGDI010000264.1 GCA_016932145.1 Sedimentisphaerales bacterium | reverse complement strand
GAGAGTAATAAGAAATAAGAAATAAGAAATAAGTTGAGGTTTCGTCTTCAGCGAGGCTGTAGCTTGTTTCTTGTTACTTACTACTTGTTACTTCTTTGGAGACAACATGCCATATATATCAAACACCAAACAGCAGCGTCAGGAGATGCTTTCTTTTCTGGGAATGACAGAGGAAGAGCTTTTTGCTGATGTGCCTGCTGAATTATTAGCCAAAGAGCTGGACCTGCCTGCTGCCAAGTCAGAACTGCTGGTGACTCAGCAGCTTACTCAGTTGGCGGCTAAGAATCACAGTGGCCTTACCTGCTTTATGGGTGGTGGTTTCTATGACCACTTTATCCCGGCGGCAGTAAATGCACTGATTAGCCGGTCAGAGTTTTATACCGCTTATACACCATATCAGCCGGAAGTCAGCCAGGGAACCTTGCAGGCTATTTATGAGTTTCAGTCGATGATCTGTCGCCTGACCGATATGCAGGTTTCTAACGCCTCAATTTACGATGGCGGTACGGCCCTCTACGAAGCAATGAAGATGGCAATGCGTATAACCAAACGAGAGCGGATCATTATTGATGATTCTGTTAATCCGATATATCGGGTTATGCTTGAGAGTTATACCCGCAATCTCAATATTGAGCTGGTTACTGTTGCCAATCATGATGGCCGTGCTGACCGCAATGCTATTGCTGCTGTTTTAGATGATAAGACAGCTGCGGTTATAGTGCAGAATCCTAATTTCTTTGGCTTAATGGATGATTTCAGTGATATAGCTGATATAGTTCATGCTAAAAAGGCTTTGCTTATCAGCTCTTGTTATCCGGTTTCATTGGGTCTTATTAAGACGCCAGGTGCGATGGGTGTTGACATTGTCGCCGGTGAAGGTCAGTCACTGGGTATTCCTCTGAACTTTGGTGGTCCTTATCTGGGCTTTATGGCGGCTAAGGCAGAGCATGTGCGTAATATGCCCGGTCGTATCTGTGGTCGGACAACTGACACTAAAGGTCGTGATGGTTTTGTTCTTACCTTACAGGCTCGCGAGCAGCATATTCGGCGTGAGAAGGCCAATTCTAATATTTGCTCCAATGAATCGCTCTGTGCTCTGGCTGCTACAATATACATGTCGCTGCTGGGCAAAGAAGGGTTCCATGAGCTGGCAGTCAACTGTTATGATAAGGCGGCCTATGCCTTTGATCGGATATGCTCAATTCCGGGCGTGAAGCCGCGATTTGAGAATCGCTGGTTTTTCAATGAATTTGTAGTTGAATTGCCGCGTAATGCCGCTGATGTGGCAGCAGCCCTTATAGACAAGGGCTTTGCCGCTGGTTTCCCACTATATCGTTATTATCAGGGTATGGACAATACTTTGTTAATTGCTGTAACTGAAAAAAGAACCAAAACCGAGATCGGCATGCTGGCTGAAGCTCTGGAAAGTGTATTGTGAAGAAAGTAGTAATAAGAAGCAAGAAATAAGAAATAAGCTTATGAGTTCGCTTCGCTCACATCTTAATTGAAAATAAAATAGTTTGCCCGAAGGGCAATCAAGAGCTTGTTACTTGTTACCTGTTACTTATTATTTCCCCAAGGAAAAATCATGAAACTTATATTCGATAAATCAGTTGAAGGGCGTCGTGCAACCCGGTTTGATATTACCGGTGTGCCTTCCGCCGTTGGTAAACTAGATTCTAAATATCTCAGAGAGAAGCCAGCCGAGCTGCCCCAGCTCAGCGAATGTGATGTAGTGCGTCATTTCACTGCTCTCTCGCAGATGAACTTTGGTGTTGATAGTGGCTTTTACCCGCTGGGCAGTTGTACTATGAAGTATAACCCCAAGATGACCGAGGTTATTGCTGCTATGCCCGATTTTGCTAATTTGCACCCACTGCTACCTCAGTTGCGTAATGGTGGCGGGCTTACCCAGGGTGCTTTGCAGGTGCTCTATGATATGGATAAAATGCTCAGCGAGATCTGCGGTATGAGTGCCTTTACTATGCAGCCAATGGCCGGTTCGCATGGTGAGCTTACCGGCATTATGATAATTGCCGCTTATCATCGCAAGCAGGGCAATACGCACAAAGATACGATCATTATCCCCGATAGTGCCCATGGCACTAATCCGGCCAGTGCCGCAATAGCTGGTTATAAGGTTAAGACCATACCCAGTGATAAAGATGGCGATATGGATATTGAACTGCTCAAAGCGGCGCTCGATGATAAAGTTGCCGGTCTGATGCTAACCTGTCCCAATACCCTGGGTCTGTTCAATCCCAAGATCAAGCAGATATGTGACCTGATCCATAGTGTTGATGGTCTGACCTATTATGATGGTGCTAATCTTAATGCTATTGTCGGGCGCGTGCGGCCCGGCGATATCGGCTTTGATGTTATGCATATTAATCTGCATAAGAGCTTTGCCACTCCGCATGGCGGCGGCGGTCCGGGTTCCGGGCCAGTGGGTGTATGTGCCCGCCTGGAGCCTTTCCTGCCGATAGCGGTAGTAAAAAAAGATGCTGATGGCACTTTCAGACTGGATTATAACCGGCCTGACAGTATCGGCTATATTGCCCCATTCTATGGCAATTTCTCAATTGTATTGCGTGCTTATGCTTATATTCTGCGTCTGGGTGCCAAG
>JAFGDI010000023.1 GCA_016932145.1 Sedimentisphaerales bacterium | reverse complement strand
TGTTGTAAACTTATGTCAAATAGTGTTTTATGTGGCTATTATTAAGCTGTTAAAAACGGCTTTGCTTATGGCAGTGTCCTATAATAATTTTTAAGGTCCAATAAGAAAATTATCACCCAGAAAGTAAAGAAATTGTCTTGGGTCGGTCGATTGCCAGAGTGTCGAGAAAAAACGACAGCAAGGAAAAGAAAGAGAATAAGGTAAGGCCAGATGTGATATAGCGGCCGCAGAACCGCCAAGTATCACAGTTAAAAAGTAAATATGTTATGGGTTTTGGGACTCGCTCAGGTCTTTGGTGTTGAGAAGAAACCAAAGACAGTCAAAAACTCATGTGATAAGCACCCCGGGTATTGCAGGTTCGTCGGTATTATCTGAAGGCAGAAGTCAGTATAGTATCACACCGAAGCTGTTTGTTACAGCCAGGAAAACGAATGGCAAGCCCTCCATAGTGGATGGAGGTAAATTAAGATGAGCAGGATCAACACTAATGTTACTGCGCTGATAAGTACGCGCATATTGAACAACAACAATGACCAGTTAAATCTTTCTCTGGAACGACTCAGTACTGGTGTAAGGATTAATCGCGGAGCAGATGACCCTGCCGGATTGATCGCTTCAGAAAATCTGAGAAAGCAGATCAAAGGTACTGAGACTGCCTTGTCAAATGCTGAAAGGGCAATAAATATCATCGGTACAGCTGAAGGAGCACTCAGTGAGGTCAGCGATATGCTGGTCGAATTGCAGGGCTTATTACTTCAGTCGGCCAATACCGGTGGTATGAGTGAAGAAGAAATTGCCGCTAACCAGCTTCAGGCAGATTCTATCCTGAACACTATCGACCGCATAGCCAATTCTACCGAATTTGAGGGTATTAAGCTCTTAAATGGTAACTATGACTATACCGTCAGTGGTGGCAGCAGTACAACTTTTACCAGTGCTATTAACGACCTTAAGGTTAATGGCGCCAAGATCATTGACGGGGCAGCTATGAATGTCTCAGTGTCAGTGACGACTTCGGCTCAAACTGGTAAGGCATATCTCTCTGGTGCCGTTTCAGGCGTGCTTACCATAAAAATAGGTTCTAATCGCGGCAGTACTGAGCTTACTTTTGCCAGTGGTACTTCAGTGGCAAATGTCACCAACAGTATCAATTCGGTTAAAGAAGTTACCGGTGTCTCGGCTACGGTCAGTTCTAACAGTGTGTCAGTCAAGCTCAATAGCGTTGACTTTGGCAGCGAGGCATATATAAGTGTCGAGAGGCTCACTGTGCCTGATAATGGCATGAGAATATTGGCCTCTAATGCAACTACTGGTCTTAAGACTGGTGGTGCTCTGACTGAAACTCGTGATTCTGGTGTCGATGCGGTGGCTACTATCAATGGTACGCAGGCAGTGGCTAATGGTAAGAGAATATCGATCAAGACCGCTATGGTTGACCTGGAAATGGCACTTACCAATGATCGGGCGACAAGGTTAGGTGACAGCTCATTCAGTATAACCGGCGGCGGTGGCGACTTTGCTATCGGCAGCGTGGTTGATGCCATTGGTCTGGAAGCCGTAGGTATATATAGTGTCTCTTCATCTTCGCTGGGTACTACAGACGATGGAAGACTGAGCACCTTAAAGACTGGCGGAGCAAACAGTCTCAGCTCTGATAACCTTTATACCGCTCAGCGTATTCTCAGTCAGTCGATTAAAGATATTTCCTCGCTTCGCGGAAGACTGGGCTCATTCCAGAAAAACACACTGGATAAGACCATAAATTCGCTGACAGTAACCAAGGAAAACCTCTTTGCTGCTGAGTCTGCCATCAGAGATACCGACTTTGCCACAGAAACATCAGCCCTGACCAGAAGCCAGATACTGGTTCAGTCTGCAACTAATGTTCTCTCTCAGGCTAATGTCTCTCCGCAGAATGTATTGCAACTGCTGGGGTAATGACCAGAAGCGGTTAATGACAAGTTGCTAAAATAATCTTACAAAAGGCCATCCGCTTTCAGCAGGTGGCCTTTTTTGTTGAATTACAGGCGATAACAGACTAAACTGGCTTGCGGCTTTCAGAGGCAGCCCGTGCGGCTTGGTTTGTGTCTGTGCTAATAGAAAAGAGGAAATAAATGCTCGATATAATTCGTAATAAAAAAGCCTTCATCTGTGATATGGACGGTGTGATCTATCATGGCAGTAAACTGCTTGATGGTGTAGCTGAGTTTCTTAACTGGATCAAGGTTAATGATAAGAAATTCCTCTTTCTGACTAATAGCTCTGAGCGGTCGCCACGACAGTTACATCAGAAACTGCTGGATATGGGGCTCGATGTCAGTGAAAATTGCTTTATGACCAGTGCGATCGCCACTGCTTTATTTATCAGCCAGCAGATGCCGGGGGCCAGGGTTTATGCTGTTGCCGCTCATGGTCTTTCCGAGGCTTTGCTGGAATGTGGTTGTGTGCTTACAGATAAGAACCCGGATTATGTCGTGTTGGGTGAGACTAAAGAATATAACTACGACAAACTGGAAAAGGCGATCAGACTCGTTCTGGGTGGTGCCCGGCTTATAGGCACGAATCCTGATGCCAGCGGCCCCGGCGAAGGTGGCATAGTACCGGCTTGTAAATCGCTTATGGCTCCTATCGAACTGGCCACTGGCCGGCTGGCATACTATATTGGTAAGCCCAATCCGCTGATAATGCGTAATTCACTCAAAAAGCTCGATGCCCAGAGAGAAGACACCGCTATTATCGGAGATAGGATGGACACTGATATTATCGCCGGGATTGAATCAGAGATAACCACCGTTCTGGTACTCAGTGGTATTACCAAAAGAGAGGAAGTCGATAATTTCCCATATCGACCATCAATAATACTCAACGGCGTAGGTGATATCGCTAAGTAGAGACGCATGATTATGCGTCTCATTTCATGTAAGAATACCAGATTTTGGCTGGTATTGTTTGTACGATAAAATTTAAAGAACCATCCTGCGTCGTTTCATACATTTGAACATAGATAGAGACGCATAATCATGCGTCTCTACGACATATTAACCGGGTCAACATCGATCACGACCCGGCATGCTGCACCTTCTATTGCTCCTGTCCGCAACGCGCCCAGCATTTGCTGGATGGGGCCGGGGGTGGCGCATTTGATTATTATCTCGGCGCGGTGGTATTTCTCCAGCCTTGCAATAGCTGCCGGCATAGGGCCGCGAAGGTCTAATTTGCCCTCTAATTGTTCGTTGATATTGTCGAGTATGAGCCGCATTTTCTTGGCTTCTTCTTCCAGAGTTTCCAGCAGCGGGTCAGACATGATTATCCGGGCCATGCGCCAGTAGGGCGGCATTTGCAATTGCTTGCGTAACTGCATTTCCAGCCGGGCAA
This sequence comes from Sedimentisphaerales bacterium, assembly GCA_016932145.1. Lineage (GTDB taxonomy): Bacteria > Planctomycetota > Phycisphaerae > Sedimentisphaerales > SM23-30 > JAFGDI01. The sequence goes on along the minus strand of JAFGDI010000023.1, from coordinate 3,631 downwards.
AGCCGTTATAGTCGTGTTTGCAGGCAAATTCAATTGCCGGTTCATCTGGCATAAAGGTCTGCAAAACCACCCGGCCGCTGGCATCGGCCCGACCGCATCGGCCGGCAACCTGACTAATTAGCTGAAATGTGCGTTCGCTACTGCGATAATCGGGTATAGCCAGGGCGGTATCAGCATTTAATATACCAACCAGAGCGACATTGGGAAAATCCAGACCCTTGGCGATCATCTGGGTGCCGATAAGCACATCTATCTCACCGCGACCAAACTGGTTAAGCACTTTGCGATAATCATCAGGCTTCATAGAATCACTGTCAACTCGCTGGATCCGCATGTCCTTGAGCATGGCAATGAGCTGGTCTTCGGCTTGCTGAGTGCCGGGACTGAGCATAACAAGCTGCTTACGGCATACCGGGCAGCAATCGGGTACTTTACAAGAGTGCAGGCAATGATGGCACATCAGCATCTTGCCAGTGACACTTTCAGCACTGCGGCGTCGATGCACTTTAAGCGAGACATCGCAGTTGGGGCAGTTGACGACATATTGGCAAGATGGGCAAAATAGTACATTGCTATGGCCACGCCGGTTCAGAAATAAGATCGCCTGCCTGCCGGACTTAATGCAGCTTTTCAGTTCTTTTTCCAACAGTTCGCTGAGCAGATTGTCTTTTCTGCCTTTTTTATATTCTTCTTTCAGGTTTACCACGGTTATTTTTGGTAGTGGCAGGTCCTTAACCCGGCGGGGCAGGGTAACATACTTAAACTCCGGTCGTTTCTGACAATTGGTCAGAGTCTCCAGGCTGGGCGTTGCCGAACCGAGTATTATCGAGATATTCGCATTATGTGCCCGCTTGATCGCAACATCCCGGCCATGATAGCGGGGGGATTGGTCCTGCTTATAGCTGCCTTCATGCTCTTCATCAACCACTATCAGTCCCAGGCTTGGCACCGGGGCAAATACTGCCGAACGAGCGCCAACGATAACATTTGCCCGGCCTTCAGCTATCTGACGCCATTGTTGATTGCGGCGAACCTGACTCATCCCCGAGTGAAGTACTGAAACACTGCCAAATCGTTCGATAAACCTGCGTTCAGTTTGTGGGGTCAGAGCTATCTCCGGCACCATGACTATTGCCTGCTGACCACGAGCAACTACCTGCTCTATACATTCCATATATACTTCGGTTTTACCTGAACCGGTAACACCATGCAGCAATACGGCGTTAAAACCGCCTTTGGCGATCAGGTCATTTATTGTTTCTGAGGCCTTTAGCTGGTCGGCATTAAGTTGGAAGGACGGTATGCTCTCAGCAGGCAGTTCATCGTCAGAGTTAAAATCAAAGATCGGGCTGGAGTCATATTCGCTATTTTGCGGATTGAATGGGCTTGGCTCTTGTTCTTGTTCTTCCTGCTCAAGTAAGGCCAGAAGCTCATCAGATGGCATCTCTCGCTTACTGATAAATTCCAGCAGCCCGACTTTGGCCAGGGTACGCAACACCGGCTTACTACAGTTGGCGATATTGCATACTGTCAGCAATTTATACAGATATTCGCTATTGTTATTATCAGCAGTCGTCCGGCGATTATGCAGCTCGCGGATAATTTCTAATGCCCGCTGGCCTTTAGCCGATATTTTCAGCTTCTTATCGCTGGATTCCTCTTTTAGTTCCATTATTTCATTGTTGAGCCAGGGCAATAACTTTGCGGTAGGGCGGAGGTATTGTACCAGTACAGAACCGGCCTGCTTTTTCACCGCCGCCGGCACTATTGCAGAAAGGACCATACCCAGCGGGTAACAGTAATATTGGGAGATCCAGCGGGCCAGGCTAAGTAATTCTTCTGTAACCAGCGGCTGTTCATCCACTATGCCGCCTATGTATTTGAGTCTGGGATAGTTGCTGCTTTCGGGAAAATCAATACAAAAAGCTATTTGTGACCGATTACCACGACCAAATGGCACATTCACCCGCTGCCCGGCATAAACAAAATCGACCATATCCTCTGGAATCGCATAATCATATAAACCATCACCGCCATCTATTCGGGCAACTCGTACGATCTTAGCATCAGCAGCATCAACGCTCTGACCATTTCGGTTGTCCAGTGCCTCCATCGGCCCGAACAACCCATTTTCAGTTTTAGGTTTATAGCTCAATATTTCACCATAACGGTTTCGCCGGCTTTTACTTTATCGCCTGGCTTGACGGTTATCTGGGCCTTACTGTTTCTGGGTATGAACAGCTCTGTCCGTGACCCGAATTTGATCATGCCGTAGCGTTCACCGGCGAGTAGCTCGCTTCCTTCCTGGCATTCGCAGACTATTCGCCGGGCGATCGCCCCGGTGATCTGCTTTACCACCACTTTGCTTACCGGGTGGTCAGGACATTCCATGCCTATGGAACACGACTGATTCTTCTGGCTGGCCAGTTCGCTTTTGAGAGCGTTAAGACATAAGCCGGGCTTCTCAAATTTCCAGGTAACCCGACCAGCACATGGGGTACGATTGATGTGGACATTCAGAACACTTAAAAATATGCCTATTCTGGTTACCGGGCCGCCAAAGTACTCGTGATCATCAAGCTCGGTTATATCGGTCACTTTGCCATCGGCAGGGGCTACCAGAATGTTCTTGTCAGTAGGTATCTTGCGTGCCGGATCGCGGAAAAAGGCCAGTGCCGCCACACCAATTATCAGAATGATACATACTGGTATGAGCTTATTAACGCAGAATACCGCAGCTAATGCCGCGGCCAGTACGATTATTGCTATTATTACAGTTGTTTGTGGTTTGCCATAAGGTGTAAGTTTCATTTATTGTTCCCTGGGTGTTTTTTATTTGCCGTATTTATTAAAGAATGCACGCTTGCCGAAGGGCAGTTTGGCTGGTTGCTGATATTTTTCAGCCGGAACTCCTATTGGCAGCAATATCCTGACGACTTTATTTTCTGGTACGCTCAGTAGCTCTCCAATAGCATCTGCATTATTGTTGACCCTCAGCCAGCCGTCTATCCAGACACTGGCATAGCCCAGAGCTGTTATTGCCAGCAGCATATTTTCCACTGCCGCGGCACAATCTTCTACCTCAAAGGCAAAACCTTCATAAACAGCCTCCGGACTTCGGTCTATAACACAGGCGATGTACGCTTTTGCGGTATGCATGGCCTTATTGCCGGGATGGAGCTGTTGTATCTGGCCCAGCAATTCCGGAGCATCAACGATTATAAACTCAGTTGTCTGGGCGTTTTTTCCTGATGGGGCGGCCAGAGCAGCCTCTACTATTTTCGTCAGATCATCCCTTTTTACTGCCGCTGAGGTGAAAGAGCCTCGATAACTATGTCTGTTTTTTATAACTTCAAATAGATCCATGATTTATAGCTCACTTTCTTTGTGTATTACAAACCAATACTATAATTCAAAATAAGCATTAGAGTCAAGTATAATCGAATTGGACGATATATTAATTAAAGTGAGTCTTTCTGCTTATTTTAAGTTCGATTTTATTTGATTTATGGGGTTATATGGCTATAATCCCCTTTCCCGGATAAATTGTCGGTTTTCTACTGGCGGTTTTGGGATATGTATCTTGCGGGCGTGGCGGAATTGGCAGACGCGCCAGATTTAGGTTCTGGTA
>JAFGDI010000263.1 GCA_016932145.1 Sedimentisphaerales bacterium | reverse complement strand
GCAAATACCGGCCAAAACCCCAGACAAACCCCAGGCTCTTGCCGGTCGGGCATTAAGCTATCTGGAACTGGGACATGAAGCCTATGAGCGAGGCGAATATGACCGGGCCCGCCTGCTTTACGAACAGGTGGTCTCTATGTCGCCAGATTATTATCCGGCGTATTATCATCTGGCCGATGTCTTATGCCTGCAGGGTAAATTTGAGCAGGCAAAGGCAAACTTTGATATCTTCCTGGCCCAATATCCCCGCCATAACAAAGCTCTTATGGGATTGATGTACTGCCATCTGAAAACAGGTGAACTGGAACAGGCTAAAGATATTTTAGAAAATAAACTCAATCAGATAAATGACAAGCAGCAGTGGGACGATCTGCTGGAAAAATAATTTACTCTCTTTACTATTTTAAGTATTGTCTAAAGCCACTGAAGTGTTATAATCTAATAGTTGTCTATAATAATTTCATAGTTCGGATCAAATTTATTTTGTAACGCTCTGTTGCTCTTTTTAAATGTTCGCTCTTGTTGTTTCTTAACCTTTCACCGTCTGGAAATGTATTTAAATATTGAGCAACCAGAGAAATATCTTAGGGTGGTATTATGATATACTTTAAATGCAGTCAGTGTAATGAGCATCTTGAGGCGCCTGCTTCAATGATAGGCGAGAAGATCCAATGTCCGGTATGTAAATTTCCAGAGATAGTACCCGATAATGAAGAGAAGATCCATCTCGACCTGGGCGTTTCTGCCGGGACCAGTGATAAGGTTGGGGTAATGGGCTCATCACAGATCAAGGCTTTTGGCTCTGGGGACACCCATAAGAAAGACCACAAATGGCGGCGTACCCCGCTCATTAATGGCAATGGTGCATGTAGAATGAGGGTTTTCCATTCGCGACTCAGTGAAAACGCAATGGAATATATGGAAGATTTTATTAATGACTGGCTTGATGCCAATCCTGATATAGAGATAAAGTTTTCCAATTCTACTGTCGGCTTAGTTGAAGGGAAAAAGACCGAATCACATTTGATCGTAACGGTCTGGTATTAGGATAATACTATCGTTAGTAAGTGTTCTATTTCGCTGCACACTCTTGCTTTCACTTACTGACCTGACCGTAACGGGCATGGCTTTGCCAATGGGGCAACAAGTGGGTAGCTCTTCTGACAATAACTCCCACAGGGTACGCATTACGAAAGGTTACCATGCCAACAGCAGGCCGACCTGACAGTCGGTCTGCTGTGTATTTTCATACATTTGCCGGGAAATCACCTGTCAACACTTCCTTAAGTAACCAATTATATGTAACCAGTTATACGGTTACAATTTTATAAATTGCACTTGCCTATCTCTACTGGTATAATCACATTAAGTAAGACAGTGAATGACTGTTAATAGCATTTAACCAGCGGTATAATAATTGGTTAAGAGCACCATCCATAAAGCCGCTATGTCGGTGCCTGTTACGAGAAAAAAATGGAACATAAACGCAGAGATACAATAGTTGGTCTGTTTGCCTTTATCAGCCTGCTATGCTTTAGCTGGATGGTATTTAAGTTTGGCGATCTGCCTGGCTTTGTCAGTAAGATGGACGCCAATCAGATCAGGATAAGTTTTCCGGAAGTGCCGGGCATACAAGAAAATTCTGCGGTCTATTTCCGTGGCTTTTCGGTGGGTAAGGTAATTGAAGTTCTACCGCCGGCCCTGCGCCCGGGCCGGGCTGAGACCGCCCCCATGGAATTCAACGCTATTGTTGTTATCACTATAGCTAAAAATTACCAGATACCTGATAATATAACCCCTAAGATATTTCAACGCGGTCTGGGCTCCAGCTATATTGAACTGGCGTTACCCCCTCAGCCGTCTGATAGTTTTCTGATTGATGGCAGTGAACTTTTTGGCGTTATCTCAGAAGGCAGTCAGTTCATCTCTGAAACAACGCAACAGAAACTCGACAACCTGATCGAGTCGCTTGACCTGCTCTCGCAAAGCGTCCGCAGTCAACTTAACGCTATTACCCCGGAAGATGCTGACAATGAAAATAAAAACATTAACGCTAATCTGACAACGGCAATTATGCGTTTTGATGAGACACTGCGCAATCTCAATACAATTGTCGGCGATCGGGACAATCAAGCCAATATAGCCAACATGATAAGTGAACTGTCTCAGGGCAGTACAGAACTGCGAGAAGTAATTGCCAAAGCCAATCAACTGGCCGATCGCTCCGGACAGGTGGTTAATAATATCGACACTCAGGTCACCCGCCTGTCTGATTCATTTGCACCACTGGGTGAAAAGACCCAGACAGTGGCAGATGAATTGGCTGTCGCTCTTAAGTCATTCAACAGTGTTATGCTCAAAGCCGTTGATGGCGAAGGTACTATTGACAGATTGCTCAATGACCCGAAATTATATGAGTCACTGACAGACACTTCTGCCAGACTCTCACTGGCATTAGAAGAAATGAAAAAGCTGTTAAACCTCTGGAGAGAAAAGGGCGTTGACATGAATCTCTGATTTCTGTAACCGTGTGAATGGTTACTGATTTCTAAGTCCTATAAACACCCTTCGTAAGCGTTCACGCGGGCATAAGATATAAGTTTTATTTATAATATCTTTGCATAAGTATGTCTTGTACTTTTTTTTCATTGAACCACATAATTGTGTCTCTGATTTGCAGGCGAACCGTGAATAATTACAACATTCTGCATCATAAACTCACTCTGTGGCATTTGTACCTGAGTGAGTTTGTTATTTAAATATCAAGTTTTGCTCTGAATAGTTCGATATTGGGGGCATAGACATGGAATTCAGCAGGGCATAACATTATTTTATCGGCTTTGATATCAGGACCGATTAAGTATGCAAAATGCAAAAGGCGTATAATGGACGACAGTCCTAAGATATTATCGGACGAACAAACTAATGGCGCTAATCCTTCGGAGTCAGAGAGAGCCTTTGTGCCCGTACCCCTCAAGCATGTAGATGCCAAACAGTTGGCTAAGATACCTACCTACATTAAGTCTGATAATGAATATTGTCTGTATAGCAGTAATGGTCTGGGCTTTACCAATGATGACCGTAAAAGACTGCTGGCCTCTGATGTGAAATATGTCTTTATCAGCAGTAAAGACAAATCCAGATTTTTCGACCTTATGGGCGAATCTCTCCTGGATACGATCAAAGATAATAGTATAAGCATTGCTGAGAAACAGCAGATAATGCATGAAACGGCAGTTAGCCTGGCTGGTAAACTTAATCAGACCTTACCCAACCAGAAAGACCTCGACCAGACGATCACAAGCTCAGATTGTAATGCCCAGTTAATGATGGCAGGTATGTCGCTAAAGGAAGTTTACCGATTATGTACAAAAGACCCGGATGATGCCGCTCACCTGGTAAAAATGGCCTCGATCATGCAGGGCTTTGCTACCAAACTGGGCCTTACTGATAAAGACGCTCTGAGTATGATGGGGGCTGGTGCTTTACTGCATGATATTGGCAAAATACATTTACCCAAAGAAAACCGCACACCGGCGATGATCCGCTCCCATGTCGAACTGGGGATTAAACATCTCGACACACTCAATAATGTTCCGATGGAAATTATCAGTATAGTAGCTGAGCATCATGAGCGGGTCGATGGCTCTGGTTATCCTTATGGGTTAAAAGGTAATGATATTTCTCTCATCGGGCAATTAGCCGGCCTGGCCTATACCTTTGAGCAGTTGACCAGCGACTTTTCTTATAGAAATGAAAAACAAAGTATTGTCAGAGCAATTGAATTATTGGAAACACAATACAATAAACAATTTGACCCGGCAATGCTCAACAGCTTTATTTCGTATGCTAATACGGTATTGCTGGACGAAGCGGAAAACAAAGTAAAGCTCTCACAATTCAGTCTGGCCGGCATTGACTCTGAAAACAAAAAGATCAATCCCAGTGGTCGCCGGCATCAAAGATTCTTTTTCCGCTGCAAAGGCACAGCCGAAATACTCTATCTGAAAAACGAAAAATGGGCTATACAGTCCAGTCATGATGTTATTATGCATAACATCTCCCAGTCGGGAATGGGTTTTATGAGCTATAAACCATTTGACATCAGCCAGATAGTTCTGGCTAAGGTCTATATCGGCAGTACCAGTGAACCAGTGTGCTTACTGGGCAAAGTTAAAAGAGTTCAGGAAGTTACCAAGGATCTGTTTGTTATTGGCGCTGCTTTCTTTGAAACCAATTCTCAGGAAGGCACCAGGGCCCTGTTTGAAAGACTTAACCGCCTGAGCTGACAGCAGCCATTTGCTCTTAGTTATAAGACTATAAACTTATCTTTATTTTCACGATTTTATTTAACTATCACTTCCAGATACCCGATTTAATTCTACGGTGGAGAAAGATATATTTCAGGAAGATAAAGGTATTAGATAATGACGACAACAGATACAACAGATTACAGACTGGCATTGAAGTTACTGGTAAAAAAAGGGAAAGTGCCGACCTTGCCCGCCGTCGCGCAAAAGTTATTGGAACTATGTCGGAATGACAATGCCAGTTTCTCAGATTTCGCTTCAGTTATTGAATCTGACCAGGGAATGGCTACCCGACTGCTCCATGTAGCAAACTCAGCTTTTTATGGCCTGCGCCAGAAGGCAACCACAGTAGAACGGGCTGTCTCGGCTCTGGGTCTTAAATATGTTCGCTCTGTTGCCCTGGGTTATAACCTGCTTAGCTCCCTGCGCCAGTTTGAAAGTGCCGGGTTCAATCAGAACTTGTTCTGGAATCAATGTCTGATCCGCGCTATAGTTGGCCGCCAGTTAGGTGAAAGATTTTGCCCGGAAGTAAAAGAAGAAGCTTTTCTCACCGGACTATTACAAGATAGTGGTGTTATGCTTCTATTGCAGGCTATTGGCGAACCCTATGCCAAACTATGGAGTGACAAAAACATCTCGCACTATACCTTATATAATAAGGAAAGGCAGTTGTTCAATATAAATCATATAGAAGCCGCCGGGTTTTTGGCCCGCATCTGGAATCTGCCCACGGTTTTAGTAGGCCCGATCTCCATGCACCATACTAAAAGAACTCTGGCACCGGCGAAAACCTCTGAAATGAAATTATACCAGATCGCTTATTTCTCTGGCATGCTCTCATTCAATGACCCGAAAGAGATTTGTGCCGAAGACCTGGAACTAAGCACCTATTGTCGTAAGGTATTTAACCTCGACACCACCGGCACAGAAGAGCTATTTAAAGATGTCCAAAGCGAATATAATCGTACGGTAACCCTCTTTGAAGATATATTGGATAAGCCGCTGGACATTGCCGACATTCTTATTCAGACAAATAAAATATTAAGCGAGATGGCCGAAGAGACTACACGCACTATACTCGAATTCTCCGATCTGGATAATGACGACAATCCTGACATGAATTATATGCCCTGAGATAATAGCCAGTATAATCTTGACCGTTCACACGGATTTTCTTCTCTGGGAACGCCGAGCCCCAGCTTGGCTATTGTCAGGCAAAGCTAGCAGATTGCTTGATACCAGGATAGAGGATCATATCTACTATTACAATATTGAGCTTAAACCGTTTTTTACTTATAATCCGTTTCGTTTGCCGAGTACCGAATTGTCGGGATTTCGGGCTTTACCCTCAACTGTCGGCGTTTCCTGGGATATGAACGGTTACGAAACTTGTTACCTGTTACTTATTACTGTAACTGTGTGAACGGTTACCAGTATTGTTAACTGTTAACGATAAGTATTGTCAGCGTCTGCGCGGCTTGGGCTTACCCTTGCCTTTGATCAGCTCTCTATTACCCTGCTCATGATATTTCAGATATGCCATTTGCGTTTTCTTCTCTTGTCGGCCGCGGGCGATGTAAACCTTTCTCCCCTGCTCATCTTTACCGCTTACAAAAACGGCTGTTGCCTGAGTTAAGGGCACTGGGGTAAAGTCCTGCACCTGCCTGAGCTTCCAGTTTCTTGCTTCGAGATATTTATATAATCGTTGTGCATGATCTGTTGTGCTGCCAGGATGGGCACTGATAAAATAAGGGACAATATATTGCTTCTTGCCTGCCTTAAGTGATAGCCGTTCAAACACTTCTTCAAATTCTTCAAAGAGCGAAAAAGATGGCTTACCCATTAGTCGCAACACTTCCGGATCAATATGCTCAGGAGCCAGTTTGAGATGGCCGCCGGTAAAATGTCCAATTATCAATTCGGCATAACGACTCTTGCGCTTGCTCTGCTTGGTACTATGCAGCAGCAGATCATGCCGAACACCAGAAGCGATAAAAACATTAACCTTGCGCTTCTGATCCTCCTGCCATTTGACCACCTTTTCCAGAAGTTCAACTGCGGCACTGTCATCAGCGATCAGATTTTTACATATAGACGGGAACAGACAACTGCTGCGCTGACAGGGTTTGTCACAACCGCATTTCATACCGTACATATTGGCCGATGGACCGCCTATGTCAGAGATCGTACCTTTAAAATCAGGGTGAGCCAGCAGTTTATCTGCCTCTGCTAAAATGGAATCTATCGAACGAGAGCTGATAACCTTCCCCTGATGATAATACAATGAACAGAAATTACAACCGCCAAAACAGCCGCGATGCGAGGTAATAGAAAACTGAATCGGTTCCAAAGCCGGGACACCACCGGCTTTATCATAGAGCGGATGCCAACGGCGGGTAAAGTCCATATTATACACTTCGTCCATCTGCTGACTGGTAAGCGGCAGCGCCGGTGGATTAACCACTACCTTACCCGGGTTCTGCTCCTGCACAACCGGCTTACCATATGGGTTCGCCTGCTCATGATAAAGTTTGTGGGCAACTATTACCTGGTCACGATCTTTGTCCTGCTCCATTGCGCCGGGTATCTCAACAGCATCGGCTGGTACCGCCCTGCCGCGAGTAACCGGCCAGGCTGTGCCAGGAATATCAGTTAACTGCTCAACTGTAGAACCTGTGGATAACCTGTTGGCAATTTCCAATATCTGCATCTCACCCATACCAAAGACCAGCAGGTCAGCCTTGGCATCAATAAGGATAGAACGCTTTATCTTATCTTCGATATAATCATAATGTACCAGCCGCCTTAAAGACGCTTCCAGTCCGCCAATAATTACCGGCACATCTTTATAAGCCTCTCGTACTCGCGTACCATAAGCAGCCAGCGGTTTATCTGGCCGCAAGCCTTCAACTCCGCCGGGCGAGAAACTGTCCTGACCGCGTCTATGGCCCATCGAAGAATAATTATTCAAACGGGAATCGACCGAACCGCCGGTGATACCCCAGAATAAACGCGGTGCTCCCAGCTTTTGAAAATCAGCTACTGATCGCCAGTCTGGCTGCGAGATCACCGCCACTTTATAGCCATGCTTCTCCAGCCAGCGACCGATCAGGGCAACACCAAAAGATGGGTGGTCAATATAAGCATCGCCAGTAATTAATATTATATCTGCCTGCTCCCAGCCGCGCGAACGCATCTCAGCCAGAGTCATAGGTAAAGGACTAACGAGTTTTTTTACAGTTGTTTTAATATTCATCTTCCATAGAGACACATCGCTATGCGCCTCTCTATAAATCTATGATTTCTACTTCAGAGACGCCTGCACCTGCTTCTCTATTTACAGCCATAACCGCCGGTCAAAGACAGAGTAATATACTACTCCATTATCTTGACGATACAACTACGATTACGGGGGCCATCAAACTCACAAAAGAAAATACCCTGCCAGGTTCCCAGAACCAGATCGCCATTTTCTATGATCACCGTCTGTGTTGCTCCCAAAAGCGATGACTTTATATGAGCATCACTATTACCTTCATCATGCTGATAGCCCTTGCGGTCTTTAGGATACATCTCCTCCAGAGTAAGCAGGATATCATGCACCACATCAGGGTCGGCGTTTTCATTGATCGTAACCGCCGCAGTGGTATGGGGCACATGTATGACCGCCAGACCACTTTCCACACCAGAGGCCTGTACCAACTGGCGGACCTGCTCGGTTATGTTCAGCATATCACAGCGTTTATGCGTTTTTATAGCTATTGTCGTCATCATTTTTTTTATCACACCTCCTGTGTATATTATATATTATAGTCCAGTTGCCTGACAAAAACAATATCTGCATGGTCATACCCAGAGATACCCCCCGGGTGAGTTATTATTAAGCTGTTTTGTAAGACTAACTTTAGACTTTAATACTATAGTTAATCATGTTACAATACGCCCCGCAAAAATGGAATAAAAAAGGAAAGACAAGGAAAAATGACTCAAACCCCGGAACTGACAGAAGTTATAATTTATACTGATGGCGGCTGCTCGCCTAACCCTGGCCCTGGTGCCTGGGGCGCAATTCTCCGTTGCGGCGATAAGACCAAAAAAGTCTCCGGCGGTTTCCAGCTTACAACCAATAATCGCATGGAGATAATGGCCGTCATTCAGGGGTTAAAATCACTCAAAAGGCGCTGCCGGGTTAAACTCTATACTGATTCCCAATATGTTTTTAACTCTATCACTAAAGGCTGGGCCGCTAACTGGCGGGCTAATGGCTGGCGTAAGGGTAAAAATAATCGGGAAAAGGCCTTAAACCCCGATCTCTGGGGCGAGTTATTGGACCTTATTGAAGAACATGATATAAATTTCAACTGGGTGAAAGCCCATATCGGCATTGCCGGGAACGAAGCAGTTGACAGACTGGTGAACGACACTCGAGATGCCGGAAATCTTGGTATTGACAGTTATTACCTGGCCAATAAGGAATAGCCCCCGTAGAGGCGCATGATTATGCGTCTCATAAATACCCCGGTGTTTAACTCCCGGCTAAAAAACTTTATTTACATGTAGATACGCATGTTTTAGCGTCTCATGATTACCTCCTTTGTAATTCATAGAACCGCCCACTTATGCATCTTAATACAATAAACTACCCTGAAATGAAATTCTCTCGGCGCACAATTATGCGTCTTACCGCCCATCTGTTAAATGAGTTACCATTATGTTAACTGAAAACAAAACATCTCCATTTATCATGCCCCGCATGTGCACACTCATGTTCCTGCTCTATGTGGCCTATGGCGCGGTCTTGCCGATCATGAGCATGTATATGAATAGTGTCCTGCATTTCAGTGGCAAGCAAACGGGTTTTATAAATGCAGCCATGTCGATAAGTGCTTTTGTCACGCCGACTATCGGTGCCCTGATCGTCGATCGATTCATTAGTGCAGAACGGCTCTTTGTAATCTGCCAGGCTATAGCAGCGATTGCTATGTACTTTATTCGCTATGCCACAGATTTCCATGATGTGCTGTTTCTCTATATTTTATACTACGCCGCCTTTGGCCCGACTCTGGGTTTATCAAATGCTATCGCGTTTCACCATTTACCAGACTCAAAGAGCAAATTTGGTTTTATCCGCGTTTGGGGAACAATAGCCTGGATAGTAGTTGGAGTAGCCTTCAGTTATCTCTGGCTGCGCGATGGCTCTGGTCATTATCGCCCGGAACGACTTCCCGATTGCTTTACCCTTGCTTCACTTACCTCTGCTTTTCTGGCGATATATGTCCTGACCATGCCCAGGCGTCCTTTGCATACTGGAAGTGGCCAGCGGGGCATCTCACTATCAGCCCTCAGGGTATTCTGGAATAAAAGAATGTTGCTGGTCGCGATCGGCTTTTTTATTATCTCTGCTGTCGGTAAATATTACTATGTGGGTGCCTCTATTTACCTTAAGGCTATAGATGTTCAGGAAGAGCATATTATGCCCCTGATGGCCATAGGTCAGATCCCTGAAGTTATCGGCCTGTTGATACTAAGCGGTATGATAAAGAAATTCGGCTGTAAGACAGTTTTGTTTTTAGGCTTGCTCACAGAGTTGTGGCGTTGCGGCGGCTTAATGCTCGGCGGCAATCTCTGGCTGGTAAGTTCAGCGGTATTTTGCCATGGCTTTTCTTATTCTTTATTTGTTACCACAACTTTTGTCTTTATGGAAAACTACACTACCAGTGAAACCCGCAGCAGTGCCCATCAGCTTTTCAGTATGCTTAATGCCGGGTTTGCCAGCCTGCTGGGCAGTATTATGGCCGGCCAGTGTCTCGATTGGTTTAACTTTGATGGCATAATAAATTTCCGCTACTTCTGGGCAGTGCCGTTTTGCATGACTCTGGTATATTTTACGATAATGCTTATCTTCTTCAAGCCGACAGAAAAAGAGAACTATGCCAGATAGCTTTAAAAAAGCATGAGTCCGCCTGGCGGACCCATACATAATTTAACTTACTTACGCTGACCTCAAAAGCTATTACACATCCAGGTTCTTAACTTCCAGGGCATGCTCCTGAATAAAGTTTCTGCGCTGCTCCACATTATCGCCCATCAATATTGAGAACAGACGGTCGGCTTCAACAGCGTCTTCCATCTGCACCTTCAGTAAGGTTCGCCTCTGTGGGTCCATTGTTGTTGACCAGAGCTCTTCGGCATTCATTTCGCCCAGACCTTTGAAACGCTTGATCTCTATGCCCTTACTACCCAGGTCACGAATGCCCTGCATAATCCCCTGCGGGTTGGGTATATCAATAGAATGAGAATCTTCTCCTTCATCATTTATCAAAGCAAAGCGAGTGGCAATATGTTCACCGGCAACTGTCTGCTCTTCCAGACGCAGATAGTCCTTGAAGGAAATATTATACTCTGCCAGCTTGTCCTTAAGCAAATTCATCTCACGCGCTTCATACATTTCACAGAAACTATAATCAAACTCAGGGTTAGCTTCCTTCTGCTCTTTCAACTGTAATTTTTGTGCTGAATATTCCGTCTCATTAAAGTAATAGCTATCCTGAGTGCCAACAGAGATACGGAACTCGGGCAAACCACGCGGATCATCTGCAAATTGGGCGAAGAACTCACGCGGACATATACCGCGTTTGGTAAATATCTTGAAATGCTCTTCAGACTGGGCCAACAGGCTCAGTAAATGCTTAAACTCATCACCGGCAATTACCTTATCTGCCTCACCTGAGGTACGAATAAGAAGCGAACAATTTTTCAGACCAGCCTCATTGAGATACTCGGTCATCTCCCGCTCACTTAATACATACTTTTTATTGCCGCGACGAGAGATCTCGAATAATGGCGGCAGAGCAATATAAAGAGCATCTCTGTCAATAAGCTCTTTCATGTGGCGGAAAAAGAAGGTCAGTAACAGAGTGCGAATATGAGCTCCGTCGATATCAGCATCTGTCATAATAACAACTTTTCCATAACGACGCTTATCGAAATTGAAATCATCTACTCCGATACCAGTACCCAAAGCGGAAATGATCGTTCTGATTTCCTCATGACTGAGCATCTTGTCCAGACGGGCCTTTTCCACATTCAGGATCTTACCCTTGAGTGCGAGAATAGCCTGGAACTTACGGTCACGCCCTTCTTTGGCTGAGCCGCCCGCCGAATTACCTTCCACTAAGTATAACTCGGTATGCTCTACCTGACGACTGGAACAGTCGCTGAGTTTTCCGGGTAAATGGCCGCCGCTTAACGCACCCTTACGACGGGTAAGCTCACGCGCCTTACGCGCTGCTGCTCGTGCTTCGGCTGCCTGCACACCTTTACGCACTATGTTCTTTGCTATATCCGGATGCTCTTCCATGTATTGGGATAATAGCTGATTCACTACATTTTCGACAAAGCCGCTTACTTCCGGGTTCATCAAACGAACCTTGGTCTGGGCTTCAAATTGCGGGTCCGGCACTTTAACTGATACTATCGCGATCAGGCCCTCACGCCAGTCATCACCGCCGGGCAGTGTGCCCTTGGCGATCTGACTGTTCTTGGCATAATTGTTCATCGTGCGGGTAAGGGCTGACCTGAAACCGGTAATATGAGTACCACCGTCAATATTGTGAATGTTATTGGCAAAGGCTACCACATTTTCGGTATAGCCGGCATTATACTGCATGGCAATTTCACAGATCAGACCGCTCTGCTCATCTTCACGACGGAACTGAATGACATCTTTGTGCAGCAGTTCTTTGCCCTCACCGAGATGTAATACGAACTGAGCCAGACCATCTTCGTAATGATAAGTCTCTTTGCGGCCCTCTCGTTCATCGGCAAGATTTATCTTAACTCCGGCATTCAGATAGGCCAGTTCTCTGAGCCTGGTCTCCAGCATATCAAACCGGAAATCTACCACTGGAAATATTGATGCGTCCGGCTTAAAGGTCGAACGCGTTCCTGTCGCCGTTGATACTCCGACCTCACGGATCGAATTAGTGGTAACGCCCTTCTTAAACTCTATGCGATATATCTTACTATCGCGGCTTACCTCTACTTCCATTCGCTCAGACAGGGCGTTCACTACTGATACGCCCACTCCATGCAAACCACCAGAGACCTTATAAGAATTACTATCAAATTTTCCACCAGAATGTAACACCGTATGCACAACTTCCAGCGCTGACTTACCGGTACTTCTTTCTTTATCAACCGGAATACCGCGACCGTTGTCTTCTACTGTGACACTGCCATCGAGATTTATAGTGACCGATATCTCATTACAGTAACCGGCCATCGCCTCGTCCATCGAGTTGTCAACTACCTCACTTACCAGATGATGCAAGCCGCGTATCTGGCGATCTCCGATATACATCTCGGGACGCTTACGAACCGCCTCCATGCCTTCAAGTACAGTAATACTACTGGCACCATAGCCATTTTCGGAACCATTCTGATTGTTTTTTTCTGCTTCGCTCATTTTATTTCTATATATCTTCTGGTGAGTACCTTAGTCTGGCACTCACATAGAAACCCCGAAGGGCAACTTATAAATATTAAACGATTATATATTTTTCTCTGTCGCGTGTTACCATTC
>JAFGDI010000262.1 GCA_016932145.1 Sedimentisphaerales bacterium | reverse complement strand
GTATATTATTCCAGCAAGACCGCCTGGCGAGCCAGTACCTTTAGTGGCGGTTCACCTGGCCAGAATGAGCAGGGTTTGACCGCTGGCAGCATTGTGATCAATGAAGTGCTGGCCCACTCGCATGCCGGTCAGCCAGACTGGATAGAGTTGTATAACGCAACCAGTCAGAACATAAATATCGGCGGCTGGTATCTCTCTGACAAAAATGACAGTCTGGCAGACATTATGAGATACCAGATACCTGACAATACCATAATTGCTGCTGGTGGTTATATGCTGTTTTCTCAGGACAGCTCTTTTGGCAGCAGTTCACAACCGGAAGAAAAACGCTTTGGACTGAGCGAAGCAGGCGAGACGGTGTATCTCTACTCTGGCCAGAATGGCGAGGTAACAGGGTACTATCAGACGCAACAGAAATTTGATGCCTCTGAAACCGGTGTGAGCTTTGGCCGCTATGAAAAAGCATCTCTCAGTAGTGGTTATGATTTTGTTCGCATGGCAACAACTACCCCGCTGGCAGCCAACAGTGGGCCAATGATACCCGCACTAGTTATAACCGAGATAATGTATGACCCGGCACAGGGTACAGACAGTGAATATATTGAGCTGTACAATCGCAGTGGTAATGCCATAACCCTGATGACAGAGGTAACAACCGAAGCTACAGCCGGTGAAGTAATAACAGAACAACTGCCCTGGCGTATTAACGGCATTGGTTTTGAATTTAATGCAGGTGTGGTAATAGCACCTTATGAATACATTATCGTAGCTCGAGTGCCAGCAACCTTTGCTGCATCTTATGCCGGGCTGATACCGGCTGGTACCAGGGTATTTGGCCCGTACAGCGGCAAGCTCAGTAATGAAGGTGAAGATGTCCAGTTGCAGATACCCGGCGACCAGGAATATGGCGAAGAACGCTACTATATTCCGCTGGAAAAGGTAGAGTATTCAATCGATAATCCCTGGCCTGCCAAAGCAAGCGGTACAGGTAAATCTCTGACCAGAACCGGCAAGGCGATCTACGCTGACGACCCGGCTAACTGGCATGATTCAGAGCCGACGCCCGGCATGTAAAACTCAAGAGCAACTAATTCAAAACAGAACAGCCCGTTAAGCAGCATTTATTGCTTGCTTAACGGGCTGTTGTTTTTTGCGATAAATATCACAGAATAATATTATCTGGCTGGACGATCGGTCATATCTGCACCGAACTTCTGATTAGGAGTTGCTCCCAATTCAATTTCCAGCTTACCGCCTGAAGTGATCATATCATGAGTGATATATGACTTGGTATAAGACTGACCATTATACTTAATCGACTGAATATAAATATTTTCCTTACTGTTATTATGAGCGACAACAGTAAAGTTTTTGCCATTGGGCTGCTTGACAGTAACTTCATCTAAGGCCGGGCTGCCAAAAACATATACCCCATTAGCCGGGTGAACCGGGTAGAAGCCCATAGCCGACATAATATACCAGGCTGACATCTGACCGCAGTCTTCATTACCGCTGAGGCCATCAGGCTGGTCATGGTACAGCGTATCAAGTACCTGACGAACCCGCTGAGCTGCTTTCCACTGCTGACCAACAAAGGCATACATATAGATAGTATGATGGCTGGGCTCATTACCGTGGGCATACTGCCCGATCAAACCGGAAATATCAGAAGAAGCCCCCTCGCCGAGATCAGAGCTCATATTGAAAAGTGTATCGAGCTTGTTAACATAGGCCTCTTCCGAACCAAATAGCTCTACCAGTCCATAAGGATCATGAGGTACCAGCCAGGTATATTGCCAGGCATTACCCTCGCAATAATCATCACTGCGGTGCTGAGAAGAGATCGGGTCAAACGGGTCACGCCATGAGCCATCAGCCATTTTACCACGCATAAACAAAGTCTCTTTATCAAAATACTGAGTATAAACCTTTGAGCGATTCAGGAAATATTCATAATCTTCCATCTTGCCCAGGTCTTTGGCCATAAGAGCGATACAATGGTCATCGATAGCATATTCCAGACTCTTGGCTACGGCCTCGTTTTCCTTATCGCCGGGTATGTAACCCATCTCTTTGAGATACTTTACACCTTCACGATCATTCATCGCAGAATCTTTGATAGCCTTATATGCCAGTTCAACATCATAGTCGCGGAACCCTTTGAAATAAGCATCAACAATTACCGGCACAGCATGATAACCCACCATAGTACCAGTTTCATTACCCAGCAGATGCCAGATAGGCAATATGCCCTGCTGCTGATAAATAGCCAGCATAGATTTTACCATATCATTTATACGCTCAGGCTGATAAATTGTCAGTAGCGGATGCTGGGTGCGATATGTGTCCCAGAGTGAGAAAATACTATAATTCTGGAAGCCGGGATTGGTATATACCTTTTTATCAGTACCACGATAATCACCATTGGTATCATTAAAGAGAACCGGAGCGATCATTGAATGATACAGTGCGGTATAGAATATCTTAGTGGTCTTTGGGTCAGCCTTAACCTGGAATTTATTAAGCTCTTTATTCCAACTGGCTCTGGCTTTTGCTTTGACAGCATCGAAGTCCCAGTCAGGCATCTCGGCAGTAATATTAGCAACGGCATTTTCCACACTCACCGGCGATAAGGCCACTTTTACCATTACCGGCACATCGGCTTTGGCAAAATTGATAACACCCGTAATTGCACCCGACTTACCAGAGTCACCTTCGAGCTGGTTCTTACCATCATAGATAGCAAACGACTCAGCCGGAGTTTGCAGTTTAACAGCGAAGAATACCCGCTGATCTGAAGCCCAGCCAGAAGAGAAACGATAGCCGACATAAGTAGTATCATCGATCTTAGCAAAATGAGTTTCTTTAACACCATCACCATTGCCGGTTATCAGATTAAAGATCGCCCTGCCGGCGGTATCAGCCGGGAAGCTGTATCGGTGCAATGCGACTCTCTCTGTTGCCGTAAGCTCAACTTTAGTATTATATCTGTCGAGAACAACACTGTAATATTCCGGGCTGGCAGTCTCATTTTCATGGCTGTATTTTGATGCATAGCCAGATTCCGGGTCCTGGTCACTGCCTGTATTGATCTTGAGCTCACCGGTAGTTGGCATAACCAGAATATCGCCCAGGTCGGCACAGCCAGTACCACTGAGATGCAGATGTGAAAAGCCGATAACAACAGTATCGGAAAAATGATAGCCAGAACACCAGTCCCAGCCTTTGTGGATGTTGTTAGGGCCTACCTGAACAGCACCAAAAGGAACCGAAGCCCCCAGAAAGGTGTGGCCATGCCCGCCAGTGCCAATATAAGGGTCAACATGCTGCACCAGGTCGGCATCAACGGGATTACCCCCTGGTACATCAGCACTACAGCCGGTAAATACTGACAAAGCCAGTAATTGCACAGCAACAAAGATCTTTTTTAACATAATTTACTCCAGTCTCTGAATTTAAGTTACTATTGTTCATTAAATACCTTGTCACAGCGTGATAATACAAACCATAACGCTATCTGTGAGATTGTGACGCACAATGCATCATAGAAAAAGCTCATTGGTATTTCATATACAATAATGTTACAATTATACTATAAAGCCCTATTTTAGCGGGCTAAAACCTATCACATACTGAATAATAGTATAACTTACCATTGACAACATTGAAAGACAAAACCACCTTAAGAATTGACAAATAGTGCTTAACTTGCGACACAAAAACTTGTTAAGATTGCACAATATTCCACCTGGAGGCCAGAGCAACCGACTGTCTATTTCCCAAAGCAAAATTGCAGTTCAGATATAACAAACACAGCCCAGCTAACTGCTGGCATTATCCATAAAGGTTGTAAGGGTAAAAACAATAGCTTATAATAAGGACATGACAGAAATAATGAGGCGAAATGTAAAATTGATAATAAGTTATGATGGCACAGACTATCATGGCTGGCAACGACAAGACGGCAAAGACTTACCGACTATTCAGCAGGTGTTAGAAGAAGTTATCGCTCAGGTTGCCCGACATCCGGTATCGTTACAGGCTTCCGGGCGAACTGATGCCGGGGTACACGCTCAGGGTCAGGTAGCCAACTTTTTCTATAGCGGTGTCATACCAGCCCATAAGCTGGCCATGGTAGTAAATGCCGAGTTATCGCGACTTAAGCCAGGCCGACAAGACATATACCTGCATAGCTCTCAGGAAGTGCCCGATGATTTTGATGCTTGCGGTTCTGCCATAAGTAAGTTGTACCGCTATAGCGTTTACAATCATCTGCGTCGTTTTCCCGATTGTCAGCGTCGTGCATTCTATCTCCCGGCGAAAGTTGACCTGGACCTTATGCTCAAGGCTATGCCTGACCTGATCGGCACTCGCGATTTCCGCTCACTGGCCAGCTCACTGTGCGACAAAAAAGATACCGTCCGCACCGTTTTGCGTTGTGACATATACCGCAAGAACCACTACCTCTATTTCGATGTAGAAGGCACCGGCTTCCTGCACAATATGGTCCGAAATATTGTAGGGTTATTACTGGACATAGGTCAGGGCCGCCGGGCCGTTGACTGCATACCCGCCATACTAGCCGCCCAGCAGCGTGCCGCCTCCGGCAATCGCGCCCCGGCCAACGGCCTGTGCCTGCAATGGGTGCGATACTAGAACCTGTTTGCCCGAGAATATTACAAAAGACTCCAAGTTACAAAACATAGTAATAAATGCATTACCAGTCTCAGCGTTGATTCAACAGTTTTATCAACAAGAGAGAGTCCTGACAACTGAGTCTGTCTTTATGAAAGTAGATTATCCAGAAAATATCTGGGCGTGACTATCTTGACATTGAAAAATTGACCTATTTTGAGTAAGTGTTTATCGCCACTTATGATATATTTGCTTTGGGAAGAAATAGCACAAGCCAGAAATTTATCGTCATCTGGGTCTTCACAGACAGGCTTTTTCAGAGAAAGACTTGGCACCAGCTCAGCTTCAATCAGCACCGCTTCAAGAATAGAGCCTATGTTGACCGCCCCCAGTTTTACGACTAGTTCTTCCAGGACTCGTCTATATTCCTCTATTATTTCTTCCGTTACCGACAGTTTGATATAACCCTCGTGCCAGGCCGAAAGTATCTTGGCGGGTGGCCCACTAAAAAAGATACCAGAGACAAAAACATTGGTATCTATTACCGCCCTTACCGCTCTCATTTTTTACCCCTGACT
>JAFGDI010000261.1 GCA_016932145.1 Sedimentisphaerales bacterium | reverse complement strand
GATGGCGAACCGGTAACAGTTCAGGTTGAAGGGGTTATGCGTTTTATTGATCCAATAGGCTCAGGAAATCATACTGTTCTATGTCGGTAAGGCAGACGAGACTGCTGCGTCGCTACAGTTGATTTAAAAATAATAAGCTCTGGCTTCATTGACAAGGTGTTTTTATGCCGGGTGTGGAAGCCAGAGCTTATTTGCTTATTAGTATGTATATTTCAGAGATTAGTCAGCCAGTTCAGTGGCCAGCCAGAGGAAAGGCGCCTGTCCATGGAAATCGCCGGTAATCCTTTTTCTGTTCATATAGAACTCAACATCGTCTTTCTGGCCAGTGCCTTCGCAGACATCGCGAATACTGCCGTCGCGGTTGAGACTGGCACAAAGAGCGGGCCATGCTTTTTTAACTGCCGGGGCGTATTGAGCTTCAGGCAGAACATCATTTTCAACGCCAATAGCCATAGCATAGGCAAACATAGCTGAGCAGGAAGTTTCTGGCCAGGAGTATTGATTGTCGATCAGTTGTCTCCATAACCCATTATCAGACTGGTATTTCAATAAACCAGCCATCATTTTTTTATAGCTTTCGAGTATGGGAGCATAATGCTGATTGTCTTTGGGTAAGTCCCTGATCACTTCAGCCATAGAAACAGCTACCCAGCCATTACCTCTGCCCCAGAAATGGGGGAACTTGGGGCCATGGAAAAACAGGCCATTAGGCTGTTGCAGTTTGTCAATATATGCATGTAAAAGTCTGGCGGCTTTGTCAGCATACATAATATCGCCGGTAGCGCGATAAGCCTGCATCTGTAAGCTGCCTACCATGTACATGTCATCGATCCACCAGCGAGTCTGCCAGGTGAGTCCTCCTTCGATCTCTTTTTTCCACTGATTATCAGCGAACGAGAGACCAGACTTTTTATAGCCTTCATTTTTTGTAGCCAGGAAAATCTGCAAAGGAACAATACCGCGAACATTAAAATCTACATGCTCAATGCGGTCGATGAGCTGGTCATCGTCATTGAGGAAGCCAGAGTATCTTTCGATTACTTTATCGAGATCGGCTTTATTGCCGGTTGCTTCGGTAAAGCGTAAAGCACCCAGCCCGGCACAAGCCTCGGCATAATGCAGGCCTTTGTCGCCTTTATAAAGCATATAACCGCGGTTTAATAAATTACTTACCGCCATATTACCATATTTTATGACAGATTCCGGGTTGTCGATCTTGATCTGACCGGCATTACACAGACATGAGCCTAACAATAGCATTAACAATACTTTGAGCTTCATTACTACTTTCTCCATTTAACTTGGGTTTATATATGAACTTATGTCGATCACTTAACGATTTATTTTACTTATAGTTAAACCATTTTAAAATAGAAAAACACCAAAAAGGCCAATCTTTTCTTTTCACATTTGAACCATCGGTAAAGTCAATCAATATGTTACTATGGTTTATAGTATCTCTGCGGCAGATAAGATAGTCAAGGGTTAAAGCATAAAGCCAGGTGACAAACTCAATAAAAAGTTTTTAATCGTATTGGTTGCTCTATATAATAAGGTCGGTTTGCCAGATGCCTGTAGCTAAGGGAGATCATCAGGCATTGTATAGTTAAAGAGAGTTGCGCTTTTAGAGAAATAAGGTTCTGCAGAAAGTGTAACCCAGAAAACAAATAGAGAAACGCATGAATTCGAAGAGCAAAAAGCCGGTGAAAACGCTTCGTCGCTATCTGGCACATATAGATACAAGTCGTATGGGTCATATATTTTCCGATTGCATAGTAATAGGGTCGGGAGTTGCCGGTCTGCGAGCGGCCCTGGCTGCCTCAGAGCAGGGCAATGTGATGTTGATTACTAAAGGAGAGATCCCGGCGAGTAATTCATATTATGCTCAGGGCGGCATAGCAGCGGTAATGCGTGCAGATGATAGTTTTGAATCGCATATTGATGATACCTTGCGTGCCGGTTGCGGTTTGTGTGATCTGGAAGTAGTGGAGCGGGTAATACGAGAGGCTCCCGGGCAGATGCAGGAATTGTGCGACTGGCAGACACCATTTGACCGTACTGATGGCGAGTTGGATGCCGGTCGTGAGGGCGGTCATTCTAATTATCGCATAGCTCATGCTCATGGTGATGCTACAGGCAGGGCGATAGTAGAATCGCTCTGGGAGCAGGTAAAGTCAAATAAGCGGATCAAGATACTGGATAATTGTTTTTGCATAGACCTGTTGACGGCAGAAGGCAGGTGTGTAGGGGTAGTTACCTGGCACAATAATTATCGTATGCAATGCTGCTGGTCAGGTTGTGTGGTATTGGCCAGTGGCGGAGCAGGTCGTATCTGGCGAGAGACGACCAATCCTGAGATAGCAACAGGCGATGGCCTGGCGATGGCCTGGCGTGCCGGAGCGATATTGTCTGACCTGGAATTTATGCAGTTTCATCCAACTACTTTGTATATAGCAGGAGCTGAGCGGTCGCTGATAACAGAGGCGTTGCGTGGTGCAGGTGCGTATTTACTCAATAGCGAGGGCAGGCGTTTCATGGATGATTACCATGAAATGGGCGAGCTGGCTCCGCGTGACATAGTAAGTCGGGCGATATTTGACCAGATGGCCCGGAGTAAGTCAACGAGTGTGTATCTTGATGTAAGGCATTTGGGCGGTAAGATGGTTGCAAGTAAGTTTCCGACGATAAGTGCGTTATGTGCCTCTTTTGATATAGATGTTGACCATGACCTGATCCCGGTTCGTCCCAGTGCGCATTATATGATAGGTGGGGTCAAGACCGATGCTGATGGTCGGACTAATCTGCCGGGCTTGTATTGTTGCGGTGAGGCAGCCTGTACTGGTTTGCATGGCGCAAATCGGTTGGCGAGTAATTCACTGCTGGAGGCCCTGGTATTTGGCCGGATCTGTGGTGAGAATGTATGTAAAGATCTGGCCGGTGGAATTCGTCCGGCAATGTTTACTATGGATTATGAGATCGAGCTATCGCAACGAACTCGTCTGGATGTGCCCGATGTTACCAATTCGCTAAAAGCTATGATGTGGCGTAATGTTGGTTTGACCCGTGAAGAAGGGTTACTCAGCGAGGCTATCGAGATAATAGATTTCTGGCAACGATATGTAATGGACAAGTTATTTGACAGTCCTGATCAATGGCAATGTCAGAATATGCTGACTGTGAGTGAGCTGATAACAAGAAGTGCGTTGCAGCGAACCGAGTCTCGCGGGGTGCATTATCGAACTGATTATCCTGAGACCGATGCCAGCCAGTGCCGACATTCAGAGACAGAGCCTGCTCAGTTGAGCTGAGTGGCTATGGTGTGGAGGAAGTAGCTTGTAGTTCTGGTTGGTTGCGAGTAAAATGTGAGATATGAAGAACTGGTATCGAGTAAAAATAAGCATTTCCCTGGCGACTAAGTGCCTGGTGGGTTTTTCTGCGGCTATTATTGTAGTGATAACAGCGGGTTTGTATTTTCCGTATTTATGGATGGACAAGCTGGTCGAGGAAGGCAAATTTGACCTGGCGCGTATCGAGGTAGATCATATTTTATGGCAGCATTGTCAGTCAATGCCCAGTCCGACCCTGCCGCCGCTGAGTAAGGCTCAGAGCAGTGTCCGGCCGATAACCGAGTGGGTTCGGTTGGGAGCAGAGCGAGAGAGCCGTTTAGCCGCAGATAAATTTCTGGCTCAGGGTGTCTCAGCTTTTGATGCAGATAAGAGTCGGGAAGAATATTCGCGTTTTAATAGTGAGCAGGAAAATATAATCCCTCCGTCTCTGGTAGATAATGATCAGATAACCGAGCTTGGCCGCAGTCCGCTGGCCAGTCCGGGCCGATATTTGCGGGCGCTGCGTGCCGAGCGAGACTGCCTGAAATGTCATGGCAGTCAGGTGATCGAGTCTCGCCTGGCCAGTATTCGAGAAAGTTCTGATATTGAGGAGATAAAGCGAAAAGAGGAGGAGCTGCCGCCGGCGTTTGCCGAGGATGAGCTGGTAGGCGTTATTAGTGTGGTAATACCAGCAGGTCGGAGCAGTCAGGTACTATTCATTAACCGAACAATAATAATTGTTGGCGGTCTGTTCAGTGGAATATGTGCGATCATGGCGTTTTATCTGATCACGCAGCGATTCATTTTGCAGCCGGTGCGAGCCTTGCGTGCCGCAGCCGAGCAGATAATTGTGCCGGAGTATGATAATGAAGAGATAATCCACCTGAAAGAGCCATCGGTCGAAGATCAGGAAAAAGATGAGATCGACACCTGGCTGCGAGCGATCGAGATAACCGGTCAGATAAATACCGGCGATGAATATGAGCAGTTGGCAGTAGCGTTCAATCACATGTTGAGCCGGCTGAAAACGGCACACGACCGCTTGCGGGAAAACTATGTTGCACTTGATAACCGGCTGGGCGATCTTGAAGCTCGTAATATAGCATTGTATGAATCGAATAAGTTAAAAAGCGAGTTTCTGGCTAATGTATCGCATGAGCTGCGTACCCCGCTCAATGCGATAATAGGTTTTGCCGAGGTGCTGCATGAGCAGGCCGAATCGCGGGAAGATACGCGCGGTATGCGTTATAGCCATAATGTAATGCAGAGCGGTAAGTTATTACTGCGAATTATTAATGACCTGCTGGAACTGGCACGAATAGAGGCCGGTCGGGTGGAATTGCATGTGGAGCAGTTCAGCTTTGCCGAGATAGTGAATAATCTGTTCAATATAATCAGGCCGCAGGCGGAAGAAAAGCAGCTTGTTCTGGAATCAAAGATCAGTGAGCGTATCGGAGCTATTGAAAGTGACCCGGGTAAAGTGCAGCAGATCGTATTCAATCTGATAAGCAATGCGGTTAAGTTTACACCTAATGGAGGCCAGATAACCGTAGAGGCCGATCTGGCAGAAGATGGTCCGCTGTTAGGAATAGAGATCTTTGTAACCGATAGCGGTCCGGGCATAGCCCCTGATGATCGCGAGATAATATTTGAGAAGTTTCGTCAGCTCGATGGTTCGGTGACGCGTCGATATGGCGGTGTCGGTCTGGGCCTGGCTATAGTGCGTGAGCTGGTAACCATGCTGGGCGGCGAGGTAGGCGTGGTTGATTATGAGGGCGGCGGTGCGCGGTTCAGGGTATTTGTGCCGACAAGGTGAGAGATTGAGGCTGTTGCTAACAAGAAGCAGCGAGCAGATGGCATAGTGTTTTGGTGGGGTACTGTGTTGTCTGAAAATTACTATTTCATATTATAACCATGTTGCGTTTGTTGATTTCCTTGACTTATTGGCGGTATATAATAATATTATATGTCTGGGTAAAATATAATGCTATAATAAGATGCAAACTGCTAATCAGGTGAATTAGCCGCTATATATAATGATCAAAAAAAAGCACATCCAGGCCTTGCTATTATTTGGTGTTCTGTCTGTAGTTATGACAGGCTGTAAACAGGATACGACCATAGAGCAGTTGCGGGCTGAGAATCCATTCAAAAGGCCGGAAGTCCGTGAGCAAGAGCGAACTAAAAAGCCCCGTATCTCGACTCTGAGCCTGAAGCTGGTAGTACCAGAATCGGTAGGGGTCAGTGAACTGGAAATATTCCGGAAATACAAACTGTCTGATCTGGTTGATAAAAAAGGATTTAATGTTCTGGACAAACGACAGTCAGAGCTATGGTCGGCCAATGGCTTCGAGGTGGCAATAGCCCCTAAATCAATGTTTGAAAAGACATTAACGAAATTGAGGCGATATTATGACCAGGAGACAATTCCCTGGCTTAATATATATAAGAGTGCCAAAGAATTTTCCGATCTGGAAATAAGAGCGGTAACCACTGAGAGTATTGTTCCCTTGAAAGATAGTAAGGTCGAATTGGGAGAACTCAATTTCGGCGGCGGCGATTATTTGTTGCGTTATCAGGCGACAATCATAAATTTATCTCAGATTGATGAAAACCGGGTTAATTTTTTCATCATACCGGTATTTCGTCCGTATATGCCGCATTCGTCGATGAGTGTGATAGCGGGTGTGGAGAATCTGCCGGTGACGGGAATAGAAGAGTTGGTATTATCAGGTACAATAGAAAATGACCAGGTAATAGCCATTACCTGTAGCGAATCTGGTTTGGCAGGCCCATGCGTTGCCAATGAGATGTTATATGATCGGGATACAAGAAGTGTAAAAGTCATATTTATAATGCCCGAAGCCAGGATGGTAGAGTAAGATGAGGGGAATAAGCGGGTATATCCAGAGAAAGAGCCAAGAAAGTGAAAATGGGTAAAATAAAGAGATGAATGAAGACCATTTTAAGAATATGTGTGAAAGTGCCTGTTATGGCATAGTGCGAACCAATCGTCAGGGCTGTGTAGAGTATATAAATGGCTTTGCTCGTCGGATATTGGGCGTGCCAGAAGGTAAGCAGATGGATATGATGCCTTTTTCCGATTATATACCATTGCGAGAGGTTCGTATTTACAACAAGATCTTTAATATATACCCCGATATAGTAAATAGCAGTCAGCGTGCTAATGAAGGATTTCTGGAGCCGACCCATTTAGAGTTTGAAAAGCCAGATAATAATATGACCATGTCGATACTGATAAAGTTGTCGATAGTTCCCTATTATGTAAATAATGAGTTAACTGGTTTTAATATCTGGATTAATGACATAACGCGTCGCAAGAAATTACTGACGCAGTTGGATCAGGCAGAGAAGCTGGCATCATTGGCTACACTGGCCTCAGGTATAGCCCATCATTTCAATAATATAATAGGTGGGGTAGCGACTTTTGCCGATTTTGCCTTGAGCGGCAATAATCATCAGGCGCATCAGCGGGCGTTAATGATGACCATAGAGGCCGCCGATCGTATAAGCAATATAACCTCATCGCTATTGACCTTTGCTGAGCAGGATTCTCGAGAGGTGGAGAAAACCGATCTGGCAGAGATATTAAGGACATATTGCCATATGGTAGAGAAGCGTCTTTGTTCCCAGAATATAATTCTGGAATTAAAGATCGATCCGGTACCATATTATGAAGTGCCAGGTACTAAGATGCATCAGGTATTGAGTAATATAATAGATAATTCTAGTGAGGCAATGCCCAGTGGCGGCATATTGCAGATCCATTTATACCGAGATACAGACAATATAATATTGAAATTCCGTGATAATGGTTGTGGTATAGAGCCTGACCATTTACCCCACATATTTAACCCATTTTTTACGACGCGAGGAGTGGGAAGTAACGGTCACAATTCCCATAATAATGGTCTGGGCCTGTCAGTGGTATATGGTATAGTAAAGGAGCTGGGTGGTTCAATAAGTGTTGCCAGCGAGCTGGATAAATGGTCGGAATTTGTGATCAAGTTGCCAATTAGTCGTAATTAAGCTAAGATTAGTTTTTTAGACAGTGGTTGGGGGTGCAGGCTGATAATAATGTAAGTTATTATATTGTAAGAAGATAAGATATTATTTGTTTTTCTTTTTCTTATCTTTCGCCTGGTAAGGAACGGCTCTGCCTTGCAATTGAGCGACGATGTCTCTGGCATCTTCTAATTTAACGGCCAGTCTTTTGAGTATTTGTTCGGCGACACAGCCTTTTTCCCTGAGAATGGCCAGAAGGAGGTATTCTGTGCCCACTTTTCTATCGTTGAATGCTTCAGCTTCTTCCAGAGCCAGGGAGATAACCTGTTTAAAGTGGGGTGTGCCGGGCAATCTTCCCAGTACCCATGATTCTTCCATGCTTTTACGGGTGAATTCATGGACCATCTTTTCGACAACAGAGAAAGTAACACCGAATCTGGCCAGCATTTGGGCGCCATGTCCGATACCATGATCTAAAATAGCCAGGAGAATATGTTCGGTACCGATATATTCAAGCTCCTGTTGTCTGGCCTTGATACCGGCGAGTTTAAGAACTGCCTTCGATGTTTCTGAAAAATGCTGATACATAATCTCTACTACGCAAAAAAGCCCCAAAATTGCCCTGATGCTGTACGGCACAGCACCCGCCATCGGATATATCGGACCGATATGATGATTATGATGATAAAAAAGGGAAAATGATGAAATAAAGTGGTATATGTGGCTGTTCTGGGGGGTAGTTGATTCAGGTTATAAGACGCATGGAGGTTAGTGTTATGCATCTTTATGAGATATTCTGGCTTATAGGACGCATGGAGGTGTGATTTTATGGCTTGGTAGTATCGACTTTGTATTTGGCGATAACTTCTTTGAGTTTACCACAAGTGAGCTTGCCTTCGGGGCATTTCCCGGTAGCGAGACATTTTGGGCCTGCCAGATTGAAAATAGAGGGCATAGTGTCTCTGAGAATGGTGAGCATTTGGTTGGCTACATCTCTAATTTCCCATTGGGCTCGATTGCAGAGTCGTTCCTGGAGGAAGTGTAGTAGTTCTCGTGCGTTCATGGTGACGAAGATTTTGGTTTCGCAGGCATTGGGCAGAACATAACGGGCATCTTCATTTGAAGATTCGCCTTTGTCGCCCAGTGCAGAGGCCAGGGTGTTGTAGGCGTTGGCGATATCGTCCATAACCTGTTGGTAGTAAAGAGTTGCAGGTATTTTCTGGCCGTTTACAGTAACGAATTTCCCTTCGAGTTGTGGCGGCATGATATAGTCGAAGGAGCTGTGATTGACATAGCGTTGGCTGCGTTGCGAATAGCTTGCAAGTCTGTGTCTGACAAGCTGGTGTGTCATGGCACGAGATACGCCTTCGATGTAGAAGGTGAAAGAGACATGTTCTAGCACGCTGAGATGACCGATGCCGGTGATCATGGAGATGAATTTCTGGCAATCCTGTGGTGAATGCTGGAGAATATTATCGGTATCAGCGGCATAGCAAAGTTTCCCGGCTGATGCAATAACCTGCTCGGGGTTGGGCGTATGCTGTATGAGAGTTACTTTAGCGTTCACATTTCGGTTCAAGTTATAAGCTCCTTAAAATCTCTGCAATAAATTAACAAGAGAGTATAATAGTTGCCAGGAAAATAACTTTTATGTCCTGATAACGGAATAATATTACAATATTGCTGGTGCTGCAAATAAAGCATAACCGCAAGCATTATATCAGGTTATGTTATAATGGTTAAAGAGAAAATAAAATCTATTTCTTTATTTTGGTTAATATGCCGATTTGAGCTATTGACCCGGAAGAGTCAGAGCGATATAATTTCCGATTCCGTAAATAACTTACAGGAGGAAGCAGCAAGGAAGTATTCTGGGCCGAAACGATGAGCGAAAAACAAGCAGATAAGTTTCCGGCGAAAGAGCAGGGCAAGGGTTCGCGAGAGCCGATGCGGTTTATGCTGACACGGGAAGATCGTGTAGTAATGAACAAGTTCTGGAGTCTGGGCTTTGAATTTGTAGGCATAGGTTTTTTGTTTGGTTATTTTGGCTATAGAGCAGACTTGCATTATGATACGACGCCCTGGCTGACGATTACAGGCATAGTGGTAGCGATGACAGGGCGAATATACCTCTTTATAAAGGATCTTGGTAGTTTGAAGTGAAAAGTCTGGCCCTGACAGTAATGTTTTACATTCTGATGCTGGGGCTGGTCTGGATGACAGGCTGGCTGCTGATAAGTGACTGGTACAGCCAGAGATTTTCCAGTGCCCTGCCGGCAATATTAAACTATACCCTCCTGCCGGCGATATTAACTACAGTAATATGTATATTAGCAGAGCTGATAATGAGTTTGTTGTCAGTGAATACGGCGATCCAGTTATTGCTGATGTTTGGAATGAGGGCTATGCTGATGATAAGTTTATCAGTATTGGCCTATATGGTGTATTTTAGAGGTGCCCAGGCGAGTAAGATAGACAAAGTTGCGTTTGTATTAACGGCATTTTGTTATTATATAGCGATATTAGCAGCACATGTTGCCAGTAGTATAATTGGCATAATGATAAAAGACAGGCAGAACAGGTGAATATGTTAACTTATATACTGGCATCTACAAATCCGATAGGGCATGTGGCGGCGCATAAGCTGTTCACAATAACTATCGGGTCTTATGAGATAGCATTCAATAATCACATGCTG
>JAFGDI010000260.1 GCA_016932145.1 Sedimentisphaerales bacterium | reverse complement strand
TGCTTAAAGGATAAACAGTGCGGTAGTATGCCTCACTGTAAAGACGCAATAATGAAACTTTGATTTAACAGGAGTTTTTAAGATGTCAAAGATAATAGGTATAGATTTAGGTACATCCAACTCGGTTGTAGCGGTTATGGAAGGTGCGATGCCCAAGGTATTGGTAAATGCCCAGGGTTCACGCCTGACACCGTCAGTAGTGGCTTTTACTGATAAGGGTGAGCGGCTGGTAGGCCAGATAGCTCGTCATCAGCAGGTGACAAACCCCAATAATACGGTTTACTCGATCAAGCGATTTATGGGTCGTCGTCACAGTGAAGTTGGCCAGGAAGAAAAGATGGTTCCGTACAAGGTAGTAGGGTCAACAGAGGAGCTGGTGCGGGTATCGGTTCGCGGCAAGGAATATACTGCCCCGGAAATATCTGCTATGATCCTTATGGACCTGAAAAAGACTGCCGAAGACTATCTGGGCGAGAAAGTAACTGAGGCTGTAATCACAGTCCCGGCGTATTTCAACGACGCTCAGCGTCAGGCGACCAAAGATGCCGGTAAGATCGCAGGTCTTGATGTAAAACGAATTATCAATGAGCCGACCGCTGCTGCTCTGGCCTATGGTCTGGAGAAGAAAGCTAACGAGAAGATCGTTGTATTCGATTTTGGTGGTGGTACTTTTGATGTGTCTATCCTTGATATTGGTGACAATGTATTTGAAGTACTCAGTACCAATGGTGATACCCATCTGGGTGGTGATGACATTGACGAAGTGCTTATCCGTTATATAGCTGATGAGTTTAAGAAGAAAGAGGGTGTTGACCTTCGTAATGATGCTATGGCTTTACAGCGTCTCAAAGAAGCCGCCGAAAAGACTAAGTGCGAACTGTCAACCTCAATGGAAAGCACTATTAATCTGCCATTCATTACCGCAGATGCTTCTGGTCCTAAACACCTCCAGATGGCTATAAATCGCAGTACCTTTGAGCAGTTGATCGCTCCGATCATGCAGAAGCTCAAGGCTCCATGCGAAAAGGCTATCAAGGATTCTGGTCTTAAGCTCAGCGATATTGCTGAAGTGGTACTGGTAGGTGGTTCTACTCGTATTCCTAAGGTAGTTGAGGTTGCCCGCGAGATATTTGGCAAAGAGCCTAACAAGAGCATTAACCCTGATGAAGTAGTTGCTATTGGTGCAGCGGTTCAGGGTGGTGTGCTGTCAGGTGATTCCAGTGTGAAAGATATTCTCCTGCTTGATGTAACTCCGCTGAGTCTGGGTGTTGAAACCCTCGGTGGTGTTATGACCAAGCTGATCGAAAGAAATACAACTATTCCGACCAGCAAGAAGGAAGTTTTCTCAACTGCCTCTGACAGTCAGCCTTCTGTAGATATTCATGTTCTGCAGGGTGAACGCGAGATGGCTGCTGATAACCGTACCCTGGGTCGCTTCCAGCTTACTGGTCTGCCGCCAGCCCCGCGTGGTATCCCACAGATCGAAGTTACCTTCGATATAAATGCTGATGGTATTCTCAATGTATCAGCTAAGGACCTGGGTACAGGTAAAGAGCAGAAGATAGAGATCCGCGGTACATCTGGTCTTGATGACAGTGAGATCGATCGTATGGTTAAAGATGCTGAGGCGCACGCCGAAGAAGATAAGAAGCGTCGTGCCCTGATCGACCTCAAAAATCAGGCTGATCAGCTAATCTTCAGTACCGAAAATACTATGAAGGAACATGGCGATAAGATACCTGCCGACGAACGCGGTAAGGTTGAATCAGCGATCAACAGCCTGAGAGATATAGTTAAGGGCGATGACGCTGACGCTATTAAGAAGGGCATGGAAAATGTTGCTACTGCCAGCCAGACCATAGGTAAGATCATCTATGAGCAGGCAGCTAAACAGCAGGGCGGAGCAGCAGGTGCTTCAGCCTGCGGCGATAACTGTGCCGATGGTTCTTGTGGTAATAACGGCGGCGATGACGATGTAGTTGATGCTGAGTTTAAGGTTAAAGACTAATCTTATAGCTCAGGGGGCGTGCATTTCAGGATATTTATCCTGCTCTGCCGTAATTTCTGATAAGATAAAAAAGGCCTGTCCTGGTAATTTGTCGGGACAGGCCTTTCGCTTTTTCAAGCAAAAATGAGGAGGTTATAAGGAGAAAGGTTTATTTCTGTTATGGCATTGGTTGTGGTGTGGTAGTTGGTCCGTTTATGGTTATTATGTCAGGCTCGTCAGGGTCGCTGGCCGGGTTGATATATAAACGGTCAATAGCCAATTTTCGTGGCTGAACTCTGTTTGTGCTATAGTGGGTATGATAGATAATGAACCACTGTTTGTCGTCAGGAGCTTTAACCAGACTGTGATGGCCTGGACCTTTAACCAGATCGTTAGCTCTTAGAATAGGGTTTTTATTATATTTTTGCCAGGGTCCCAGAGGGCTTTTGGCAGTGGCATAGCCTACGCCATAGTCCAGACTTTGATAATGATTAGCTGAATAAGTCAGATAATACAGGTTTTTGTGTTTGAAAACAAAAGCCCCTTCATTTACTGCCGCCGGGACACTATTACTTTTTTCCCATTCCTGGCTCTGGCCAATACAATGGGTGATAGTGTCTTCTTTAATAGAGAGCATATCTGGGTTAAGCTCGGCACACCATATTTCGTTGCCCTTGGTAAATCTGACAAAGTAGAGATATGCTTTACCGTTATCATCGATAAATACATGAGGGTCGATTTCTTTGGTTTCAAGGTGCATAGGCTGTTGCACCTTCTGGACAAATGGTCCTGAAGGTGAGTTGCTTTCGGCAATGGCCAGATGCTCTTCGACGGTATAGTACATAATGAATCTGCCGTCAAAGAAGATCACTTCCGGGGCCCAGAACATCTTATTGCCCCAGGAATTTTTGGCTACCAGGGCAAAACCATTGGTAGCACCTGCCGGCTTACTCCAGTTTACCAGGTCATCAGAGATAAATACCTTGAATCCCAGATCCTTCTGGTTGTTTTCGCCCTTTAATGTCTGGTTCGTTCCGTAAAGATAATATTTATCTTCATGTTTAAGCACAAAAGGGTCGGCAATGAGCAAGGGCGGCTTACGGGTATTGTCATATTTTTCTGTCTGACTTACAGCCCAGGAGGGGCCGGCTAAGTTCACCGTAATTATCAGGGCTGATAATAGTTGTTTTAATATTTTTTTCAGCATGGCAGGTGTCTTTTGTTGAATATTATATTTTATCCTTAACAGCGGCTATTTGTTAATGCCATAATCTCATATTATTTTTGTGAAAATATGGAAAAACAAAAAAACAGGTCCGATAACTTATAGAAAATAATAAAAGCAGCCGGTTCCAATAATTAACCGTCGGAGTTTTGACGATAACATTCTGGTAAGAGACCCTGATAGATTAAGTTTTTATTATTTCAATCTTTATCAATTTTAAGGTATATTTAT
Source organism: Sedimentisphaerales bacterium (assembly GCA_016932145.1). Classification (GTDB taxonomy): domain Bacteria; phylum Planctomycetota; class Phycisphaerae; order Sedimentisphaerales; family SM23-30; genus JAFGDI01. The sequence goes on along the minus strand of JAFGDI010000260.1, from coordinate 1,668 downwards.
GCCTGCAATAAAGAGAGGAAAATAAAAAGGAGTTTTTTTGCAGGTTTTTTGGAAAAAAAATGGGACTTATGTCATTGGACTGGCCACTATTATGACGGCTGAGAGTCAGTCAGCGTTATTGATGGTTCGTCCTGGCCTTAAATGCCGGGAGGAATGTTAATGGAAGAAACTGACCGCCAGCTCGTTGAGGCAACCCTTAAAGGTGATAAAAATGCCTACGGAAAGCTCTATGACAAGTATGCAAGATTAGTACGGGCAATGTGTTATGACATGACTCATGATCAGGCCGCTGCCCAGGACCTAGCCCAGGAAGTTTTTCTGAGAGCTTATAACCTGCTTGAGCGGTTAGAAGATCCTGACAAATTTGGTGCATGGTTAACCAGTATTGTTAAAAATATTGGTCGAGAGTTTCGGCGGGGCAAATTTCGTGACCGTCATGTATATGTAGGTGACGACTTGCCCGAGCAGGCTGTAGAGGATGATGCTCAGCCGCGAATGATAAGTGAAGAAATAGAACAGGCTTTAGGCAAATTGCCCGAAGAACAAAGACTGGCTTTACATGTATATTATTTACAGGGTCAGGATGTAAAACAAGCCTGCGAAATACTTAAAGTTTCCAGGAGTGCCTTATTTCGTTTGTTGGAAAAGGCACGCAAGAGTATGGAAAAGCATTTGAAGTAAGTAATTATGAATAATAATACCTTTGAACAATTAAATCAGTCCTCCTTTTTTGAAGGCCTGTCAGCTCATTATGACCGGTTTGGTCACAGGCACGACCTCCTCCGGTCGCAGCTTCTGTCTGACCTTAAACCATATGGTCAGGGGGCTGGCGGGTCTGTTAGCACTATAAACTTTAAGGCTCAGCGTGGCATAAGTCTTACAGGTTATTTATCTCGTTTTGCCGCGATTGCTGCTGTGTTAGTATTGGCCTTTGGTTTGGCAGTGTTAAATATTGGTAATAGCAGTACAGTTTCCGTTGCCCAGGCAGATAGTAATATTTTGCAGAAGGTAACTAACTTCAATAATGTTCATTTCAAAATGACGGTTATGGACAGTAGTATGGAGATGTGGTGGCAACGGCCTAATTCTTATCGTATGCAGTTTAATGACGGTACGGTAATAGTTAATAATCCGGAAAATTACAGTTGCCTAAATGGTGCCAGTAAAGAAGTTTCTGTTAAGCCGGGCTTAACTGCTTCTGGCCCGGAAATGTTTATGTTGGCAGAACTTGGCGAAGTTTTCCCCTTTGAAAGTTCACCTACCCAGGCTCTGGTTAAGACCAGTGACATAATAAGTAATACAAAGCTGGTATTCAAAGGCGAAGAATGTTATAAGGTTCGCACCAGAAATGACTTATCGGGCGATTTGCTTGAGTATATCATTGACTGTGACCAGCCGATGATCTATGAGATATCGCGTATCAGACAAGGCAGGGTTATCTCTCATGTAGAAGTGATAGAGATCGACTCAGCTATGCCTGAGAGTTTGTTCAGACTGAATTAGAATAATATAATTGTGACCTCAAGACCTCGTAACAGAGGACCAAATAGAAAATGACATGCTTATGGCATGTCTTTTTTTTTGATACGCATAATCATGCGTCTCAACATTTGCCTTTCCAATTTGAATGTGGTTTTACCTATAATTGTTATGAAAAGTGAGTGGCGG
>JAFGDI010000259.1 GCA_016932145.1 Sedimentisphaerales bacterium | reverse complement strand
TTTTGCCATATTGGCATCGAGTCCGAGGTGAGCTTTCAGGTCGCCTGTGCCGGGCATTACCGGAATGCCAGATAGCTGCCAGGCATGAATATGGCTGAAACAGCGAATGTTTTTACTGTTATAGAGGTATCCGGAATTCCAGGAGCCATTGACATCGGTGTCGGGGCTGAGGTTAACCATGCCAAAAGGCCGGCATGCCGACGAGAAGAAGAACCAGCGAGATTTTACGGTATCTATCTGCGGGTTAACATAGTCAATCGGGGCTTTTGCCCATGCCAGACTGGCCAGGACCATTATTATGATAATATATAAATAAGCCTTAATTATAGTGTTGAGATTCATGTTTATTCCGAACTGTATGTGTTGACAGGGAAGCAGCTCCTGTTTTTTAAGATATTCTCAAGTAATTATCGCAAAATATCGTGAGGAAGTAAATGATATTGGGGGAAAGTGGCTGGAAAAATCAGTATCCATGACAGCAATATATACTGTCATGGATACTTTTCATTCAAAACAGGCTAATCTGTACTTGCCTGCCTGGAGGGAAAATGAAGCTATCAGGGACGAGATGGGTAGTAACCATACTTGAGCCATTCATTGGCCATGATGCCCATGTCCAGCAGGTCAACTACGCAGTCATTATTAAGGTCACCGTCAGGACTGCCATAGACGCAGACGGCCTTGCCGGTTTCAGCGAAGTACAGGTCAACAACTTCCTCTGGTGAGATAGCATAATTGAATACCTGCATATCATCCAGAGCACCGTCAAATCTTTCGCCAGCAGATTCGTTACGGCCAATGCGGAAAGTTGCCTGTGTGCCGGTTGAGAAATTATAACCGGATCTTGCGGCCGGTACACCATCAACATAAATTGTTGCAATGCCATCAGCGAAGGTGAAGGCCACATGATGCCATTCGTTCTCGTTAATGATCGCCGGAGAATTTATCGAAGATGCATTGAATGATGACATTTTTACAGTATTGTCAACAACAAAAAATTGCCAGTAGCTCTGGTCTGGAGCTCCCCAGCCATCGCGTTTAGATGCGATCATCTTGAAGGCAATACCAGTGATGTTTTGCGGTTTAACCCATGCTGCCAGGGTGAACATATTGGTATCGTCACTTGGGTTAAATGCTCCGGCACTGGCAGTACCAGTAACAGAGGTCAGGTAAAGAGCGCCATCAGTTACGGCATTGGCATAATCCTGATCGCCATCAACAATGCCATCAGTGAATGATGGGTTGCCGTCAACTACAGCATCTTTACCATTACCAGACAGGTCGGTATAAAGGCCGTTCATGCCATCATAACTGGCGGCATCAAGGTCCCAATGAGCGATCTTCTGCTTAATGATCAGTTTGGCACTGTTAGAATATACGAAACGATTGCTTGCATTAACAGCACTGCAATAATATGTGCCCTGATCTGCCATCTGGGCATTATTTACTGTCAGGGTAGCTGTGTCACTGCCAGAATATTTAGCGTCAACAGGTAATGCTACGGCGTCGCCTGTAGTTTCTGGTGTAGCGTCAAAATACCACTGATAAGCAATAGTGCCATTGAGCGGGTCAGTAGCTGATATGCTGAAAGAGGCGTTTTCGCCCAGAGCTACACAACTATTAACCGGGAAAAGGCCATTAACAATAACCTGAGAGGTCTTGGTTGAGAAATGCCATACACTGCCAAGTACATTATTAGGGTCGCCGACAGGATTGATAATGCCGCTGAGACCATTGGGGTCAGTGAAGCGAGCTTCTTCGATCTGCCAGTAGTAAGTCTGATCTGTTTCCAGAGCAGCGGCATAACTGGTTGTCTGCTTGGTCAGCATGGTGGTATTGAGTTGTGTCATTTCGCCAGGATTAGTACCCATATAGACATAGTAACCAGCGAGATTCTTAGCTGTGCCGACATTCCATTGCAGTGGTGTGGCAACAGGAACTTCAACAGCCTCAATTCCCGGAGCGGTGTATTGAACTATGCCATCAGGCAGAACTTCCAGCAGTTCCAGTTCTGATAATTGTGTTGTTGGTTGACCGTTATTGGCTGTGATATCGAGTTTATAATATGAATAGGCATTATGATTGTCGAAAGAAAATTCGCGTCTTTCCTTACGGTTTGCCCAGGACTGATCAACCTGTGTATCCAGAGTAGTCCAGGTAGCACCATCGTTAGAACCCAGCAGATTCCAGTTTTTCGGGTCACGGCCTGGCTCATCATTTGCAGATGTAATCGCATAGGTATTGACTACATAGGCTTTCTTGCCCAGGAATTGATACTGTAGCCAGCAGACTTGCCCATTGCCGGCGGTCAGCCATTTTGTATCTGGTGTGCCGTCAAGGGCCCAAATACCGGATTCACCATCATTCCAGGCTGAACTATAGGTCATATTGGAATATGCAGTTCTGCTTATTCCATTTTCAAATAATTCAAATTCAGATAATTGCAGAAGTGCAGAATTACCGTTGTTTTTGGAAACATTAAGACGGTATGATTTGTAAGCGGTGGTGTTGTTACAGGTAAACGAACGAGTCTGTTTTCTGCTGCTCCAGGTCTCACCTGTACGAGTGTCAATGACGGTCCAGGTAGCACCATTATCATTTGACCCTTCAACTGTCCAGTCGCGCGGGTCGCGGCTTGTTTCATCATTAGCCGAGCTTATGGTGTAGGAGTTAATGGCGTATGCCTGCCCATCACGGAATCCATACTGCAACCAGCCGGTGGGCTGACCGTTTGCTGTCAGCCATTTTGTGCCGGTAAGATTATCAAATGCCGAGTTACCCCGCTGGTAGGGGTTGTTGTTGGAACTCCAACTGATATCGCCCCTTAAAGTGCGATTAACAGTGTCTGCCATAGCTGAGCTTGCCGCTACTGTAACCAGTCCCAGTAGCAATGCAGATATTTTGTTCATCTTCAGATCTCCTCTAAAAAAAGTGTTTTGAATAGTACGAAATTGTGTTTGAATGCGATAAATAGCTTACGAAGCTATATGTTTATTTAAAATGGCGGTAAGAAGCCCTGAATTGATAGGGGGGGTACAACTGTCTTGCCCTGCTATTACTACTTCTTCTTACTTTTGTTTATTTAAAAGATCATATATAAAAAATATAATCTGTAATACTCAATTATGATGTTCGGCTTTCAGTACCGGGTTGACCAGCAAGACCCAGTCAAAATAATTACTCTCACCTTCCGTACACACAATAGTGAGAAAGCGGTCGGACTTGTTGAGCTTAATATTTATATCCAGCGGTTTATAGCCGGACTGATATTTTTCGTAAGTTACTGCCTGATAGCCATCTATCAGGATCTGTATATCTGAATCAGCCAGCTCGTTCTCACCGGTCTGAATATAACCCAGTCTGGCGTTAAAGCTGCTGATACTAAGGTCAGGATACGCACTTCTAATTGCGTCCAGGTCAAAAGTTACGCCAGCGTTAGCGTGAAAACAGATACGCGGAGCAGGCTTCTGTTCTGGACTTTCACCTTGTATCAGCAGAACTTCAGGTTGATAGTTTTCGTTCTTTGGAGCTGCATTTTTAAGTATGACAGTAATATTGCCAACTGGCACATAACCTTTACCGGAGGTGTCTGGTATCTGCTGTGTTACTACGCCGGTAGAAGTTATCTTGACTGGTCCATTACCGCCATCGGGTATGAAAACACCATCAACAAAGGGGTGTTCTGTTCTGACATAGCCGGGCGATTTAAGGGATGGAACCTCTTCTTTTACCGCCTGCAGTTTGCCTGTGTCATAGGCAAAACCCATATTAGGTCTGGCGGTGCCCAGTCCATTGCCGCCGCCGGCTATGTCTGCCAGCGAAATGTCGGTCTGACCGTGCCAGATAACATTGTTGCCAGAGTCAATATCTCTTACAAATAATACCTGTTCAAAGTTAATATCGATTACATCATCGTGAGCGGACATGACTTTCTTTGCCTGCCCCTTACTGATCTCTGTTGTTGTTGCCTGGTCATTTCTGTCAGCTATAAGGACCGTTTTTCCTTTAGATACATGAACTGAAGTGTTCCCCTCATGGTCAGCCCAAACGCCAAATTCTGTGCCCAGATCTATGATCCCGGCATTATCTGTATAAACTGAAAAGCCAACAGCATTATCAGAAACTCTGGCGTATAGCTTTCCCGATTTTAAGTTTATCTTTTCTTCCGAAAGTATCTGGAATTCTGCTGGACCTTCCATTAAGACACTTACACCCTGATCAAATTCCATTTTGATAATGCCGCTGCTGAAGGCATAGTGCTGCTTGGTTACAAGCCGCTCACCCTTATTGATGGATATGCCGGTGTTATTCCAGGCGGTATTGATCTGATCTGTGAGAGTTGCTACCTGCAAGCGGTATTTGGGTGGGAACATGTTAGAGTAGAGCAGGAATAGTACGAAAAATACCGCTGCTATCGAGATCACTCTGTCATAAGTGCGGAAGAACCAGCTATTTCCCATAGCCTTGAGCCATTTTCTTTGTGGTTTTGGCGGTGTTTCCGGCTGACTATGTTCTTGTGTCAGTATCCAGGAGGCATTTTGCTCAGCCTGCGCCAGTTGCCGCATTGTTGCGGTATCCAGCGGATGCGAATCATCCTGCCCTAAGAAACTTATCTGGCGATTCAGAATAGTCTTATTCTTCATAAATTCGCAATAATAGGCGAAAGCATCCTGATCTTCAGCCAGTTGGCAGTCCAGCTCTTCCAGTTCTTCACTGGTAAGGGAGCCTTCCAGAAGCTTAAGAATTAGTATTGATAGTTGATTTTTATCTTTTTCGCCTGACATTGTATTTTCCAGATATTGTCTGTAACTTTAACTTTTTTTCATCTTTGCATTGTAGCTAATTTTCGTCTGATACATTCATTGAGAACATTATGTATGCGTGCCATGGTATTATATATGCCCTTTTTAGAGCGTCCCATAGACTCAGCTATCTTATTTATTGCTATATTACTGTCATATTTCATCTTAAGGATGTTCTGGTCCGTATTTCCCAGTTTTCTTACACACTCTCTCATGGCTACGGTGCGGTCTGAATAATC